>CAZCHS010000018.1:0-41252 GCA_964498725.1 uncultured bacterium
TTTTTCGCATTTTGACTTCCTCCTGGGCTAATCTAACCCTTTTTTACTAACTTTTATAATGGTTTAGTTTTTGGGGGGAAGGTCAATGTTATCATCAATCCAATTAGCGTCTTTATTTTTTAAATTGAAATGTCTTACATTTCTTACTGATGCTGTTATTACTTTGGCTTTATTGTTTGTTAATTTGATTAGTTTATTTTTAATATCTTGTTCATTAATTTTTGAGGAAACAAAGAATGTACTGGCATCTAATTTTAATATATCTTTTTTATTGAATAATTTTAAAAGTATAGTAAATGCTTCTATATCTTCTTCTGTTTTTAAATATACTAAATATGGATTCATAATCACCTCCGAGGTTAATTGTTATGTATTTTAACAATTTTATCTTTAAAATAACTAATACCATTTATTTCCAATTCATTTTTAAGAGATTCTGCTTCATCTGGAAGATTATTAACAGAAGTAGTTTTTATATTAATATAACATTTAGGGCATTTATAAGTAAAATCAGTATATTTACAAACAATTTTACATTTTTTACAAATAGGTATTTTATGTATAATAAATTGATCCTTAATATTTTTAGAAACTTTCCAAATAAAATGTTCATAAGAAATATAAAGAGGATATTTAAAACAATTATAAATTTGAGTACAGATATTGGCATACTTTATAGACCAGAGGTGTATAGTTGAGTATAACAATACAAATAGTATTAAGTATATTAGTAGGATTGATTTTGTATATCCCAATTTTTCGATTACCTGTTGATATTGCTTCTCAGTTGGGAGTAAGAGAAAGTACCCTATTATTACTCCTATTGATGTTATTAGGAAAGTTTGTAGTATATTTCCTTTTTTCGCCATGTTTTGAATCCTTGATTACTCTTATTTTTACTATATCGTCTATAATATTTATTTATAGTTCTTTAGATGAATTTATATCTTCGAAGAAAGATAATATACACTCTAACATATTACTGACCGACAAATCACCCCACCAAAAAGTTGTTCCATAGACAAACTTTTTGTTCCATAGAACAATTGTTGTTCCATGGAGAAACTATTTTTGACTATAATTTGTATTGTTTAAACCATTAATGATTCTATCCTCTAGTCCTAGTGAAATTGCTTCTCTGTAGGGTTATTCCCAATACTTTTTTTCTTTGTTCCATTTTCCAGCATCTATTTTTCTGATTGTTCTTCTATTTATTTTCTAATCACTACTTATTGCTCCGCCACGTCAGTCCCATCTCTCGACGGGCTAATAGCATAGACACAATGACAATTTCAGTGATTAAATCCGGTTCATAGGCAGTATTCTAAATTTTGTGCCTTGTGTAATCTATTTCAACAAGGCTATTAAATCAAGTTTTATTTACCAGTAAAATTAATAAAGTTTGATTATTTCAATACTAAAACCCTTAACTACATTATTCCTAAAAATATGAACAATGCCCGCTTCGCGCCGATACGTTTCCTGCGGAAACTATCGGGATTAACCTGAATATCATTCTATGAATTTTCCAAATCAGTTTTTTAATAGTTGTTTTGTAAACTGTTAATTTTGGTTGCATTGCAATATAAATTTGAAAATTTATGATTAATTCAGGTTAAATTTTTTTAAAAACTTTCACAATAACATACGATGACCGCTCCGGAGCGCAATGACAGCTTTGAATAAAAAATAATCCGTGAAAATTAGTATAATCCGCAAAGTAGTGCGAAACAGATGGAAATTCTATGTAGGGGCTAGTGAAATAGATATTTTTTTTCTATATTAAGCGTATAAATTCTAAAATTAGAGATATGAGATATGAATATTATAGATACTAAAATAAATCAACATACCAAAAATAGAATTAATGATATTACTAATTCCCTTAAAATTATTGACCCTGATAAGATTATTCTGTTTGGATCGGTTGCTAAACAAAATGATTCAGATGATAGTGACCTGGATATTATGGTTGTGACAAACAGTGATTTTTTTCCGCGTAATTATTCTGAAAAGATGGATGTATTTCTGACAGTAGCCAGAACAATCAGAGAGCATAGAAAAAAGTTTCCGGTTGATTTGATTGTCTATACCAAGCCAATGTATAAAGAATTTATGAATAGCAATAGTTTGATGGCCAGGGAAATTTTAAATCACGGAATTGTTTTGTATGAAAAAAATAACTAAACATTGGATAGATGCTGGAGATGATGATTTTCTCACTGTCCAAAAATTAGTCGGAGATGATTATCTTACTCATATTGCTGCCTTTCATTGTCAGCAATCAATAGAAAAATATTTCAAGGCAATAATAGAAGAATATAATTTGGGTTTCATTAAGACGCATAATCTGGAAAACCTTTTGGGACAGGTTAAAGAAGTCGTTGATATTATTGTTGATTATGAAACTATTGAAAAACTTGATTTATTGTATATAGATGCAAGATACCCCTCGGCTTTTGGGCTGCTTCCTAATGGTAAGCCTGACAATAATGAAATTCAATTGTTTATTCAGACTGTTGAATCTGTTAAAAGACAGGTTGTTGATTTTCTAAGTGCTAAACAAATGTAGGACTGGTAGTTTTGAACGTGGTCCATCAACGCTCTACTATGCCGGGCAGGCAATCCCGACCGATCGGAGAAATGAACAGTAACCATTAGCGCATCACTACAGATTAATATTACTGCATAGTTTAAATATCGGTACTTTGGAGATGTGTTTTTTTTGTACCACCAGTTAAAACTGGTGGTTAATTTTTCAGTATATTATGGATATTATTAAGAGGCTGTCCCAAAAGCCCAACTCTACTGTCATGCTGAGCTTGTCGAAGTAGACAGTTCAAGAGGACAGAGTGTCACTTCGAAGTCGCTCTTCGACAAGCTCAGAGTGACAGATTACACCTTTTGGGACAGCCTCAATTCCAAATAAAAAAATGATTAACGGTTTTAACCGTTTCTATAATTTATTTAGGACAGATATGATCGTATATACTAAAAAAGGGTCTAGATAAACTATCTAAACCCTTGTTTTTATTGGAGCGGGGGCGACGAGACTTCCCGAAATTCGGGACAACTTCTGGCGCTCCCTAACTTTTTATTAATTCCTCAATGTATTTCCTGCTTTTCTGACGTTTGATAAAATTCTCTCGCTTCATCGCTTTGCTTTTGGTATCATATTTTTCATAATAAACTATTTCCCAAGGTATTCCATTTTTGGTAGAACGGCTCCAACCATCATTATGCCGTTCCAATCTCAATTCTAGATCATGGGTATAACCTACATAATATCTGTCTTTTGTGTGTGAGTACAGAATATAGATGTAATACATAGTTACCTCTAAACAAAAAAGTCCCAACTCTTTGGGACTTTTTATTAATGCGGGGGCGACGAGACTCGAACTCGCAACTTCTGGCGTGACAGGCCAGTGCTCTAACCAATTGAACTACGCCTCCTCTTTTTAAATAACTGCTTCATTCAAGAAGCGCGTAAAATTATGGATAAAACCCATACGTTGCAAGAAAAAAAATAAAAATTTTCAAAAGTTTTATTTTCGTCTCATTTATGCTAACTTTATTTTGAAAGTTAAATCAAAACGAGGGGTAAACTTATGGGTTTCAAATGTGGTTTTGTCGGTCTTCCAAATGTAGGAAAATCAACACTTTTTAATGCCTTGACAAAAATGAATGTGCCAATGGATAACTATCCCTTTTGTACCATTGACCCTCATGTGGGGACTGTTGAAGTTCCGGATGAGCGGCTGGAACTGTTAAGCAAAATCTACACCCCTGAAAAAACAATTCATACAACCCTGCAATTTGTTGATATTGCCGGTTTAGTGGATGGGGCTTCCGAAGGCGAAGGCCTGGGCAACCAATTTCTCAGTAATATTCAGGCTGTGGACGCAATCATACACATTGTGCGCTGCTTTGAAGATAAAAATGTCAGTCATAATTATACGACAATAGATCCGGCCAGGGACTATGCGGTCATTGAAAAAGAGTTGCTGGCCAAAGACCTGGAAGTCGTAAAGAACCGCATTCAAAAGGTAACACGACAAGCCAAGACCGGCGAGATTCAATATAAAAAACAACTGGAAATTCTCAATGAAATTTATGCCGTACTGGAGCAGGGAAAACCGGCCAAATCCTATCACTCTTATCCGGAGCAGGCTGATTTTATCCGCGAACTGGGACTGCTGACCAATAAGCCGGTATTGATCGTCGGTAATATTTCCGAAGATGATGTCATTGCTGATGAAAAATCGCAGTTGGTAAAGGATTTTGAAAAGTTCGCTGTTGGTACGGGAAATTATTTTATGACACTGTCAGCAAACCTTGAATTGGAACTGGCTCAACTGGAGGGGCAGGAAAAGAAAATGTACATGCAGGAATTCGGTATCAAAGAGATCGGCCTGGAAAAATTGATCCATGCCGGTTATTTGCTATTGGACCTGATCACCTTTTACACAGTGGAATCCAACATGTGCCAGGCCTGGACGGTAAGGAAGAATACCCATGTGGATAAGGCGTCCGGAGTGATACACACCACCTTTCCGGACAGATTTATCAAAGCTGAAGTCCGACACTGGAAAAATGTGGCGGCGGAAAAATCCGACGCGGCTTTGCGGGATCACGGACATTTATTCATTGAGGGGAAGAAGTATATTGTCCGGGACGGAGATGTAATCACTTACAAATTAGCAAACGGATAGAATGAAATTTACTAAAATTCTGAATAATTTTATTTATCATAATGGTTTAATCAAAAAAAATGATAGAATTGTCATGGCTGTCTCCGGTGGAATTGACAGCATGGTGATGTCCCGTTTATTAAAGAATTATGTTGACCGACGTAAGGATAATATATACCTTGAGGCAATATATGTGCAGATTGATGAAGTAGCGCTAGCTGATGAACGGCTGGATTACCTTCATCGTTTTTTTGATAAACTGGAAGTCAGGTTCAATGTCCTGACGGGCAAAATTTTTCAGGGGGTTGAGCTGAACTGTTTCACCTGCGCCAGGGAGCGGCGTAAGCAACTTTGCACCTATGCCATTGAATCCGGATTTGACTCCATCGCCTATGGACACATCCTCGAGGATTACTTGGAAACAGGCTTGATGAATATGATGGCTCACGGTCATCTGGAATCCCTGCAACCCTTTGATACCATGTTTGATAAAAAGATACAGGTCATCCGGCCTCTCCTGCGTTTCAGCAAAAAGCAAATCTATCGTTATGCCCGGGATAATGGCATAAAAGAAGGAAAACACAAATGTGGGTATGAGCATCATAATATGCGTGAACAAGTACGGGAGTTAATTCGACAACAAGTAAAGATCCACCCGGTATATCGTAAAAGTCTGCGAAAAATAATCAATAAGTGGAATGATATGAATATTTAGGTGTTAGTTGAAGGAAAATATAATATGGCCGCTTTGGGAATTACCTTCCAAATCCGTCGGCCCAATAATTCCTTCATATTTGACCAGCACGCTGGGATCATTTTTTTTAACATAAAAATGAATCGGATTGACGAATTGTTTAACCAGCAGTGAACTGGGCTCCAGTTTTACATTATAACACTGTTCATTGTTAATTTGGACAATACCCTGCCGGGTTAATTGAAAATCGATAGTACACAGGCGATTGGGCAGCAGGAGTGATACATTAACTGTTTTTTCTGTGAGTATTTTGTCCATATTCTGTTGCATATACATCGCCAAAACCGTCGGATGGATTACACCGTTTTCTTTTTTTATATTTTTTTCCCTGAATGTCGATTTATGATTCTTTTTAAATTTGACCGTATAAGTATTGCCGTTGTCAATTATTATTTCTTCTTTTCCGGTCCGTAAATCCTGAATGTGCATATTAACAATTTCACAGGTGTTTTCAATATATTCAGTGCGTTCTTTAATAATGATATTACCGGTTTCATCATAACAATTATTCTTTTTGACAGCCAGTTTGCTGCCGGATTCAATTGAGCCTTTATAAATAAAATTGTTGCCTTTTTTTGAGTAAACATCGCCGGAATAACTTCTGACTTCAGCATTGGTATGACAGATCATTGTGAAAAGAACAATGACAATACAGTAAAAATTTTTCAAATCTACCCCTTTAAAATAGTAATTAAAGAATTGTAAAAAAGATATTAATCAAATTGGTAAAAATCAAAATAAAAAATGATGAAATTTTATTCTACTCGGTAGTGATAAAAGTAGCCATTTCATCCAGTCCGCGCAAAAAGGTATTTTCATCATGCCCTACATTTTCGTGTAAATAATATTGAAATTCGTCCTCCGACAATTCCATATCAGACGCGGCCTTGATCAGGATCTCCGCTTGCTCGACCGGAACGATTTGATCATTCATTCCATGATGAAGTTGCAAGGGAACGATCCGATCGATAAAATAGACTGCGGATCGTTTGATCAGCTCGTGCCTGGCCATGGATATGGAGAGCGTGTTTGTTTTCAATGGCTGAATGATTTTATCATTGAGATAATCCAAACCGGGTAGCTCCTTCAGTGAGCCATTCAGGGCATCATAGGTAATTTCCTGTGTCCACCGGGATAATAAATCAGTGGGACCGAAGAATTCCACCACCTTTTTTATCCGTTCGTCCCGGGCTGCCCAGAGCATTGCCACGCCGGCACCGCGGCTGAGACCCACTACCGCAACATTGTTGAGGTCGGCTTTTGGATAGTTTTTATCAATCGTTGTTAGAAAATTCATACAATCATCAACATCTTTGTCCCAGGGACTGGGATCGCCGGTTGATTGATAGGTGGTGTCTGTAACCAGTTTTTCTGACCGGTAGGAGGGAATGGCGATTATATGATTTCGGCTGATAGCCTGCATGTCAGGAGCAAAACTCAGTGAGGTCAAAAATTGATTGATGTCCACGCCATCATCGCCGCCGTGATTGTAAAATAAAACCGGGTATTCCGCCAGTGTATCAGAGGGCATGATGACCGCTCCGTAATGAGCCAGGTCAGCGCTGTTTTTATGGACGATAATATGGATTTGATGGGCTCTACCGCCGATTACAGCCACTATTGTGTCCAGAATAGTTATTGCAGATACTGATATTTCGCGGTTTTCCCACTCATTTAAAACATTTTCAATTTCATTTTGATTGGGTTCCGCAAAAAGAAGGTCAAAGTCAACTCCCTCAATAACGCCGGTATAGGAATTATTCTCGGGATTTGTGGATGAATTGTCGCAATTAAGCGCAAAGATTACTAGTAGTGCTAACAGTGCAATGACATGTTTTTTCAAAATTTTTCTCCTGCCCCAAATTATTGTCGATTAGACCGTTAATATACAAATAAATAGGATTGCGAAAAAATTATTTTTAATGCTTGACTTTAATGATTAAAAAGGATTAATATTGGCGGCTATTTAAATGATGAGACACTTTTTTTACGGGGCGTAGCGCAGTCCGGTTAGCGCACCTGCTTTGGGAGCAGGGAGTCGCAGGTTCAAATCCTGCCGCCCCGACACAGTTGTGCCCTGGTAGCTCAACTGGATAGAGCATCTGCCTTCTAAGCAGAGGGTTTCAGGTTCAAGTCCTGACCAGGGTACTCATTGATAATCAAGCATTTAGGTCTTTTCGGAAGGCCTTTTTTTGTGTCTGGAGAGCATCTGCCTACCCTCAAATAACCCTTATTTTCCATAAATGACCTCGTCGGGAAAGTAGTTCGTCCCTCCGGTTGTTCCCCTTATCCTTCAAGGAAAAAAGGGGTTATAACAAATCCTTCCCTGTGCAACCGAATTACCATACATTGAGATGTTTTTTAAAAATAGTTGTTATATCTTTTATCATGCCTAAAAACAAAAAAATATCGAATACAACAATAGCACAGGCCAGGCAGAAAAAAAGAAAATGGATTTTTATTGAAATCTTAACTATCATTTGTCTGGTTGCACTGGTTATATTGTTACTAAAAATTGGATGGGGATAAAAATGCGAATAAAAGGACTGTTCTTTTATATTTTGATGATTCTATTCTGCAGTTGTTGCCGCCAGTCAGAAGAAGATACAAACAATCTTGTTTTATGGTATGACCAGCCGGCGGAAACCTGGGTGGAAGCACTGCCGCTGGGAAACGGCAGGATCGGTGCCATGGTATTTGGGAAACTGTCAAAAGAACGGATCCAACTGAATGATGACTCCATGTGGCCCGGTGATCCCGGCTGGGAGAATCCCCTGGGAACACCGGAAGACCTGGAAGAATTACGCCGGCTGCTGATAGCAAACAAAAATGGTGAGGCCGACCGGCTCTTTGTTGAAAAATTCTCCCGTAAAAGTATTGGCCGCTCACACCAGACCCTGGGTGACCTGTACCTGGACTTTAATCACGAAAAAATCACTGATTACCGTCGTGAATTGGATCTTAATACCGGCATTGCCAAAGTATTCTATAAATCCAATGGCAATCCTATCACCCGGAAAGTATTTATTTCTCATCCTGACAATGTGATTGTAGTGGAATTAACCGCCAAAGGTACGGGCCTAAATGGCAAGATAAGATTATCCCGGCCAAAGGACGCGGGAGTTGCCACTGCCACAGTGAAAACCACCCAGGAAAAAATGCTGGTTATGCAAGGAGAGGTGACCCAACGAGAAGGATGGTTTGACAGTAAGCCATTTCCCATTCACAATGGCGTAAAGTTTGAAACCCTACTTCAGATCAATCATGACTCCGGTGAGATTGAATCTGGGGATGACTACCTGGAAATGAAGAATGTTGATCATGCCCGCATCTATATCGTCACAAACTCCTCTTTCTACCATGAGGATTACCGGCGGCACAACAAACTGGATTTGGAAAAATTGTCCAAAAAATCATTGCCAGCAATCAAAAGACGGCATGTAAAAGACCATCAACAGCTTTTTTCCCGGGTTGATCTGCAATTGGGCGCAACCATACCGGACACAATTCCAACAGATCAGCGACTGGAAAATGTAAAAATGGGCAAAACCGATCACCATCTGGAAGTCCTGCTCTTTCAATATGGCCGGTATTTGTTGATCGGATCTTCGCGGCCTGGAACAAATCCCGCCAATCTCCAGGGATTATGGAATGACCATATCGCTGCCCCATGGAATGCTGATTATCATCTCAATATCAATTTGCAGATGAACTACTGGCTCGCCAATGTCACCAACCTGAGTGAACTGAATTATCCACTTTTTGACTTTGTGGACCGGCTGGTGGAAAATGGCCAAACCACAGCTATGGATAATTTTGGATGCTGCGGAAGTTTTATGCCCCATGCCACGGATTTGTGGGCGCCAACGTTTTTGCGGGCGCCCACGGCTTACTGGGGATGCTCAGTTGGGGCCGGTGGCTGGATGATGCAGCATTACTGGGAATTTTTTCAATTCACCGGGGATACCACATTTTTAAAGGAACGGGCTTATCCGGCCATTAAATCAGTGGCGCAATTTTACAGTGACTGGGTGATCGAAGACCCGCGGGACGGCAATCTCATATCCGCTCCCTCAACCTCGCCGGAAAACCGGTTTGTTCATCCAAATGGTGAATTGGTCGCCACTTGTCTGGGCAGTGCTATGGACCAGCAGATCATTGCTGAAGTCTTTGACAATTACATGAAAACCTGTGATATACTGAAAATTAATAATGAATTATACCGGAAAATTAAAGGACAGCGACAACAATTGCGCCCCGGATTTGCAATTGGTTCCGACGGTAGAATTCTGGAATGGGACCGGGAGTACGAGGAGTCGGAGAAAGGTCACCGGCATATGTCCCATCTTTATGGTTTTCATCCGGGGAATGCCGTCAGTATCGACAGTGATCCTGAGATATTTGACGCAGTCAGAAAAACCCTGGATTACCGGCTGGCCCACGGTGGCGCCGGCACCGGTTGGAGCCGGGCCTGGCTGATCAATTTAAGCGCGCGCCTTATGGATGGAGAAATGGCTTACGACCACATTCAACTGCTGCTGCAAAATTCCTTATACAAAAACCTGTTCGACGCCCATCCGCCTTTTCAAATTGACGGGAATTTCGGGTATACCGCCGGCGTTGCGGAAATGCTGCTACAATCCCATGAAGAGAATATTATCAGGATTTTGCCGGCCCTTCCGGAACAATGGAAAACGGGGCATGTTCTGGGATTGAAAGCCAGAGGAGACATTACGGTGGATATTTATTGGCAGGAAAACAGCCTTATGAAAGTGGTTTTTCACGCTCATAAAAACAATAAATTTACACTGATCTATGATGAGATTCGGGTGCCAGTTAATTTGAAAAAAGGAGAAGAATTTCGCTATCGGGTGGAAAATTGATCGATATCTCTCGGAAAGATTCCTTACTTTTTGCTCACGGATTGACAGGATTACGCGGATAATTGATTTGATATAAAATAATCTTCGATCTGGTCCAATACCTTCGGGTAGGCTTCAATGGATAGTATCTCTTGCTAGACCCAATTCGAAAAGGTATTGAAATGGCATATTGGCAATAGAAAATTCAAGATAAAACAGCGTTCAATTTTTCGGAATTCAGATTATCAATAATTTTCGGTTTTTAATATCATTTTTCCACGGTTAAAATTTTTGAGGCAATTTTTCCTTATTTTGTTCCAGAACTATCATTCTGTAGAAATTAAACACAATAATTTTTTCTAATAATTCTGCTTTAACATTATCAATCTCACGACGTCTCAATCTGCCAAATTCAAACATATATTTTAAGGAAAAAATGATTAATTCTACTAATAATATCTGTTAATACCGGTATCAATTGCTTCGAATCATTAGCGTTACCAGGCGGTACCATTATCGATGTTACAAATCCATTTTTGTTATGTGCTAATTGTGATTTGTATCTAATTAAAGGAATTCTATTTCCTTTATCAATATAACCTGAATTATTCATGAATTTTCAATTTTTAAAGGAACGCGAACAAAATTAATAAGTTATGAAAATAATAATAAAAAGATAAATTGGAAAATTCATAGAATGATATTCAGGTCAATCCCGATAGTTTCCACTGGAACATCCGGCCTCCGGCGGAAGGAAACGTATCGGCGCGAAGCGGGTATTGTTCATATTTTTATGAATAATGCAGGTTAAAAAATAGCGTGTTAATATAAGTTTCCGGATTTGCCTCTCCCCAAAAATATGATCATAAGCCATATAAAGGCTACAAAATATAGATAACTGAAAAAATCTATTGACAAGTCAATTAGTATTCCATATATTGTGAGTGAACATTCACTTATTAGGAGTTTTAATGAAAAATTTTACAAATAGACAAAATGAAATTATTAATGCGGCGGTGGAATTGATCGCCGAAAAGGGCATTCAGCAGCTCACTATCAAAAATCTATCGGGAAAAATCGGTATTGTGGAAGGTGGGATATACCGGCATTTTAAGAGTAAAATCGACATTCTTCTAAGTATTTTAGTCAGTTTTGAAAATCGAATCGGCAGCGCCAATGAAACCTTGTTATTTTCTGCTGATGAAAACGCTTTGACAAAATTAAAAACAATTTTTTTAAATACTTTTAAAAATTTTAAAGCCAACCCGGCCCTGGCAGCAGTGATCTTTTCCGAAGAAATATTTCAAAATGACAAAAGATTATCGGAAAAAGTCTTTGCCATCATGCAGCAGCACCAAGCCATTTTACAAAAAATTATTCTAATCGGTCAACAATCTGATCATATTCGCTCTGACATCCCGGTTAAGCACCTGACCCTGATGATTACCGGCACATTGCGGCTGATAGTCACCCAATGGCGGCTGACAGGATTTACCTATGACCTGGAATCCGAAGGGGAGCAGATGTGGTATAGTATAAAAAAAATATTAACAAACTGATTTTTGATTATTCATCAAGACAAGGAATCATCTCATGGAAAAAATCTTTAAAACTTTACTAAAATTCCCCAAACTGGTTTTAGCAATCAGCCTGTTGCTTACAATTGTATTTTTTGTTGTAATGCGGCAGAACTCCCGCATGGAAACTGATCTTGATGATTACATGCCTCAGGAACACCCGGCATTTGTTTACAGCAACCAGGCGGAAGAATGGTTCAACATTCAGGACGGCATTATCATCGCCATTGAGAACAAAGATGGAATTTACAATCCGGTGACCCTGGAAAAAGTAAAATCACTGACAAAAAAATTACAAGCTATGGAAGAGATCAATAAAGATGACGTAACCTCACTCTATACTGCTGATAATATCATCGGAACTGAGATGGGAATGGATGTCCGGCCCTTCTTTACGAAAATTCCCAAAAGTCAGGAAAAATTGACTGCCTTGCGTAACAATGTTCGCGATAATGACATGGTCTATGAACGAATGGTGAACAAAGAAGAAACTGTGACTGTTATCATTGCTGAAATCGGCGATGATACCTTTTCCCAGGAATTCTATCACCGTCTGATCTCTCTTTCCAAAGAATATGAGGGACCGGAAAAATTGTATGTGGCGGGTACACCTGTTGTTGAGGGTACTATGGCCTATCTTGGCCCCCGTGATATGAAACGCATGGTGCCGATTGTGATCGTTGTGATTATTATCGTTCTGTTGTTGGTGCAGCGCAGCATAAAAGCAGGGATTTTTACTCTCCTGGTGGTATTTTTTAGCGTGATCTGGGCCTTTGGGCTGATGGCGGCGGTGGACATTCCCATCTATGCCGTTTCCACCATGATACCGGTGATGCTGATTGCCATTGGTGTGGCAGACGGGATTCATCTGTACAGTCATTTGCATATTTTTATGAATGAAAATCCACAGGCCGACAAAAAAATTGCTGTTTTTAATATGCTGAAAGAAATGTGGAAACCGGTGGTTATGACATCAGTCACTACGGCAGTGGGATTTATTTCCCTCCTGACATCGGAAGTCTATCCTATTAAATATTTCGGAATCTTCACTGCCTTCGGGGTATTAATGGCGATGGTCTTTTCTCTGTTGTTAATTCCCGCCGGCTTACTGACTTTCGGACTGCCACGCTGGAAAAGAAAGAATTCAAGTGTTCGTGAAGGCGAAAACAAATTTCTCAACAGTATCGCCCGCATGGTTGTAAAACATAAATATGTTACCCTGGCAATGACAATTTTGATCATTGCACTGTCCGTTTACGGGATGACCAAAGTCTGGATCAATTCCAGTTTCCTGGACAAATTCGAGGAAGACAGCGAGATTGTTCAGACCGATGCATTTATTAATGATAATTTCGGCGGCACTTCATCGCTGAATGTAATATTAGATTCCGAAAAGGCTGACGCTTTTAAGGAACCACAAATTCTTGAAGCAATAGATAGATTGCAAAGTGATGTTGAGGGTTCTCTGCCTGTGGTAGGAAATTCCTTTTCCCTGACAGATTATCTAAAACGAATGAATAAAGTCATGCATGCTGACAGCGCTGAATATAATATCATTCCCGAAAGCAATGAATTGGTGGCTCAATATCTTCTGCTATATGAAATGTCAGGCGACCCGGAAAATCTCTGGAAAGTTGTGGACTACAATTATCAAAAAGCCAATCTCACATTTCAATTGAAAAGTGATAACTCCATTGCTCTCAACAGCGCAATTACAAAAATAGAAGAACATTTGCCGGCCCTTGAAAAATTAGGGGTCACTGTCAACTTTGCCGGTTCAGGGTACAAGGCCCTGGTTTTTACCGATTTAATTTTGGAAGGACAGATCAAAAGCCTGTTAATTTCACTGGTAATCATTGTGCTGTTGCTTTCACTGATGTTCAAAAACATATTAGCGGGAATTATCGGCGCTGTTCCCATCATGATAACCGCGATGATCAGTTTCGGCGTAATGGGATTATTAAACATTCCACTGAGCACAACCACCGCGCTGCTTTCCAGCATTGCCATCGGAATCGGGATTGACTACGCTGTCCACTTTATTGAGCGATATAAAATTTACGCTGCAGAAACAAATGATCCGGAATTGACGGGCCAAAAAACCATGCAGCATTCCGGACGGGCAATTATTTTCAACGCCCTGGTGGTGATCGCCGGATTTCTGGTACTTCTGGCTTCGGTTTTTCCGCCAAACAGGGCGCTGGGGGCATTGGTTTCCATGAATATGTTCACCAGTTTTCTGGGGACAGTAACCATCATGTATCTGCTGATGCGACTTTCAAATATTTTCTTTAAAAAATAAAGGAGTTTAAAATGAAGTATATAAAAATAATCTTAAGTTTAATCCTTGTGCTCACTGCTTTTCCCGTTTCATCTTTTGCACAGGATGACATAAGCGGGCTGGAAATCATAAAAAAGGTCCATAACCGGCCCACCGGCACTGACCAGGACGGTAAACTGACCATGACACTGATCAATTCCCGTGGCGATCAGCGTGTCCGTGAAATCAAACAATACATTAAAGATTTCGGCACCGAAGAAAAAAAGATCATGTTTTTTATCTCTCCCGCAGATGTGCGCAATACCTCTTTTATGAATTGGAGTTATGACGAAGAAGGCCGGGACGATGACCAGTGGATTTATCTTCCTGCCTTAAAAAGAGTTAAGCGAATTTCCAGTGACAGTAAGAGCGATTACTTCATGGGATCTGATTTTACCTATGATGATCTGGGCGACCGTCATCCGTCGGAAGACACTCACAAATTATTGAGAGAAGAAGAAGTCGACGGACAGCCATGCTATGTTGTGGAAAGCATTCCTAAAGAGGAAGATTATATGTATTCCCGCACTGTCACCTGGGTGATCAAAGACAAATGGATCGGCCTAAAAAAGGAATTTTATGACGAAGATGGCGATCATCTCAAAACCCTGAGTGTGAAAGAATTCGAAAAAATTAAAGATTACCGGATCATCACCAACAGCCAGATGCATAATGTTCAAAAGGAACATACTACTGATATGAAACTGGAAGACCTGAAAATCGATACCGGCATTCAGGATAGATGGTTTACCGAACGAATGATGAAACGGGGGATATAGTGGACAAAAAAAGCAAGATAAGGGGAATTTTTGCGAAAAGTTTACTGACGCTGCTTCTGCTGATGACAGCAATATTTGGCCAGGACCTGTTCATGACCGGTTATGTACGGAATTACACTGGCGCGCTGCTGAGTAATGGCGGTGAATATTCCATTATTCAAAACACGTTTAACCTGAACATCAAGCACAGCAAGGGCAATGTTTCCTTCAAGACTACCCCCTATATTTACCAATATAGTGACAGGCGTCAGGATATCGGTCTGCGCCAGGCGTACATGGATATCTATTTCAATGCCATTGATCTGCGGGTGGGAAAACAGCAGGTCATCTGGGGTAAAGCTGACGGTGTATTCATCACTGACATTATTTCTCCCAAAGATATGAGCGAATTCCTGCTGCCGGATTTTGAAGAAATCAGAATGGGCGTCACTGCTGTGAAGGCGAATTATTATCGTGGCAATCAGACCTTTGAATTGGTCTGGCTGCCGGTTTTTGAGCCGACTTTGATGCCCGATGAATCTTCCCGCTGGCGGCCGGAAATGCAATTTCCGGCAACACCGCAGTTTGACAATTCACAGCGTGAAGTGACAAAATCCCTGGAAAACAGCGAGTGGTTTGTCAAATATTCAGCCCTTACTTCCGCCATTGATTTTGAGATAATGGCCGGTTACGCCTGGGATGATGATCCCACTATGCACATTGAAAAAATTATTGATCCGGAGACCAGGCAACTGACAGGACTGAATGTCATTCCTCAGCATCACCGCTTGTCAATCGCCGGTGGTAGTTTCAGCAGCACGCTGGGGCCAATTGTTCTGCGCAGTGAAGGCGCTTTTTATGCCGGGAAATATTTTAATACTGCCGACCCGGCTGCCAGCCAATCGGTTACTGAAAAAAACTATCTCCATTACCTGGTGGGCATTGATTACACGTTTATGGATATCAATATGAGCGGCCAGTTTATTCAGCAAAGTATTCTTGATTACGATTCTATGATCGACCAGGATGAATTCGAAAACACCATGACATTTTTGATGCGAAAAGATTTTTTGCGGGAAACCCTGACACTGGAACTCTTTTCCTACATCGGTCTGAACAATAATGACGCCCTGGTGCGTCCCGGAATTTATTATGATCTCTATGACGGCTTTGAACTGTTGGCAGGGGCCAACCTGTTTTTCGGCGATGACGGCCGCTTCGGCCAATATGGCGACAATGACATGCTGTATGTAAAATTGAAATATAGTTTTTAATTATAAAAAAGGAAATAAGAATGATCGTTACAAAAAAATTAGATCAAACTCCAATAATGGATACCGCGCACAATGTGGATGCGAGAAATCTCTACAGTACTGAACACGCCATGGTGACAGTGATAACACTCAAACCCGGTCAGTCTTTGAAAAAACATATAACTCCGGTAGATGTGGCTTTTTATGTTTTGAAAGGCGAAGGAATTGTTCAGGTCGGCGATGAAAAAATGACAATATCCGCCAATACGCTGGTGGAAAGCCCTAAAGATATTTTACACTGCTGGTATAATGAAAGTGATGAAGACCTGGCTTTTATGGTGATCAAAGCGCCGAGGCCGGAAAAGAAAACCATATTTATTGGTTAGAGAAACAAAACCCAAATGCACTTTATAAATATGAGAAAAACCGTAACGTTTATTTTAAAGCTGCATCTAAGGGTAATAGTTAAAATAATAAACAAATGGAGTTAATATGTATCATTTAAAAGATAAAATAGTGATTGTTACCGGCGGAGCCTCAGGAATTGGCAAAGAGACAGTTAAATCCTTTATTGACAAAGGTGCCAAAGTGGTCATTGCTGATTGGGATGAAAAAGGCGGTAAAGCCGTGACAGCAGAACTGAAAGAAAAAGGCCATGACGTTTTATTTGTTCAGGTGGATGTATCCAAAGAAGAATCCGTTAAAAAGATGGTCGATGAAACCGTGAAAAAATATGGCCGCCTGGACATACTGGTCAATAATGCCGGAATCGGAATATTGAAGCCTATGCACGAAATGGATTATGAAGATTATCATAAAGTGGTTGCCATTAACCAGGACGGTGTTTTCTTTGGAGCCAAGTATGCAATTCAGGAGATGCTGAAACAGGGCGGAGGATGTATCATTAATAATTCTTCCATTCTGGGTTTTGTGGGACAGCCCGGCGCTTTTGCCTACAACGCCAGTAAAGGCGCAGTCAACACCCTGACAAAATCCCTGGCGCTGGAATATGCCGATAAAAACATACGTGTCAGTTCCGTGAATCCGGGCTATATCGAGACAGCTATGGTAAACAAAGAAAAACTGGGTGATTTTTATGATGAACTGGTGGAAAAACATCCGGTTGGACGACTGGGTAATCCGGAAGAAGTGGCCCATGCCATAGTTTTCCTGGCGGAAAATGAATTTGTTACCGGCATAAATCTATTGATTGATGGTGGATACACGGCCCGATAATTTCCCATGGACTGAAACCATTATATCTAAAGAAATTATTTTATATATTCAACCGCCTTCGGAATTCATATTCTGAAGGCGTTTTTTTTTGATCAACTATTCGTCTATGTATTTTGTCGGCAGTAATATATTTGGACCGGGTTTGGGACTGATTATATCTTTAATTATCTCAAAAGGAAGATCAGCTGATTAATCTCATTCCAAATCTTTAAATGCGCTCCAGGGTTTGGCAATAAACTCACCGATGCCGAAATAACCGCGTCCGCCATAGGAAATCGGTTTCAGTTTGGTGACATCAACATTTCCCTTTTCATCCAACAGTGACGGATCAACTTTAGTATCGAGGACTTCGCCTATAAATTGGCGGTGGGAGCCGATATCATGCATTTGTATGACCTTGCATTCAATGACGACAGGGAACTCCGCCACATAGGGTGCATGTACGGAATCGGCTTTCACAGCTGTCAGTCCCAGTTTCTCAAATTTGTTCATATCTCGTCCTGATTTAACCCCCACAAAATCCACAATTTTTATTAAATCTTCCGAAGGTACATTGACTGTAAAAGCTCTGGTGTTTGTGATATTGTGATAAGAGAGTGTTGCCGGCCGTAATGAAACGGCAATGCACATTGGCCGTGAATTGCAGATACCTGCCCAGGAAGCGGTCATAATGTTGGGAACACCGGCCTCATTGTAAGATCCGATTACCAGGGCCGGTTTGGGATGAATGTCTCCGCTTTTTCCTATGGAAACTTTTTTATTCATGTTTTGCGCCTTTGTCATTGTTATTGTTATTAACAGAACAAATAAAACTAATTTAATTCGCATATTATGCTTCCTTTTTGTTTATGTTTTTTATAATACTCAATATTTTTTCAATATCAAAATCTGTAGCATGATCCAGTACTTCCTTTTTTCGCACCACCATGTCATCATCCACCAAAATAACCGCCCGTTCGGGGCACCCCCGCTGCCGGTTCAGAATACCAAAGGAATTAGACAGATAGCCGTGGGGCCAAAAATCCGATAACAGCCGGATATTGCGCAGGGAGATGGTTTTGGCCCAGGTTTTAATTGAGGCCGGTGTATCAGTGGTTATACATAGCGGCAGCACATTAAACCGTAGGAAGCTGTTGTATTTCTTTTCCATTATGAGAATCTGCTCCTGGCTGGTTTCCGACCACGCATTAGGGAAAAAATAGAGTAATAATTTTGACCGGGTTTTGCTGCTATAGTCGAATTCACTACCGGTATGTGTTGTCAAGGAAAAGGATTGGATTTTATCACCCTCATTCCATATTTTTGCTTTGCTTTTACTGAATATTTTTTTGAAAAACATGATTCCTCGCGTTTACTTTTGGTTTCAGAGATTTTTTATCGATTTTCAATAGTGTCAATAGTGACATGTCCGGGCTGTTAAAATGTTATTCGCGTAAATTTAATTCCCCGCACACTATATGTCGAATAAGTGAATCCGATAATCGTTCCATTTTGGTCACGAATCAGTTTCAATTTCGAACTGTCGGAAGCCAATTCATCTTTGGCAAACTGAATAATTTCCACGGTTTCCAGGCCAATTTCCAGCATCAGTTTATCATCCTTTGAATATATTTTTGCCTGATTGTACAGTTCATCACTGAAATAATCGCCTGTGATCTGGTCTTTTTCTTCATTGGATAATGGAATTCTCTGAAGGGGAATATAGCGGTGACGACTGCCGTAGGAAGTGTATTGAATGAATCCGCTGTCGGCAATTTTCAGCCTTGTCATATAATCGGCGGTACAGAATTCACCATCAGCAATCGGTGAAATATAAAAGGCATTTTCAATGGATTCCAGAGTTTTGAAACCACCCAGTTCCGGCCTGACAAATTTCTTGCAATTACTAATTTTTGTGAATTTTTTACTCTCTTTGATAGAGGTGAGTTCTTTATTATTGAATTTGTCTTTCAGGTACAGATCAATGATTTGCAAGGCGTAGGGGCGAACATTTTTATTGCCCAGATTACTTAGCGCGATTACAGCAAAATCTTCAGTTGGAAAAGTAATGATAAAGGCCTTGTAACCCACATACCAGCCATCGTGGCAGTAATAATCAAGTCCGCGGTAATTCCCCATAATCAGTCCATAACCGTAATTCCCGCTGCTTCCGTCATTGAATTTCCCCGGTATTTTCATGTTTTCCAGTCTGTAATTTCCGATTCTGTCGGATTCTACAGCCTGTTGCCACAAATAGAGGTCTTCCACCGAGGAATAGACAGCGTCATGTCCGACTAGTTGATTGTTGGTCATCCAGTTCACATATTTGCCATCAACTATTTTATAGCCGGCTGCCCGGTTTTGAATGAAGGTTTTGTCGGAAATCTGGATTTTTGTCTGTGTCATTCCCAGGGACTGGAAAATTTTTTCATTGACGTATTCATGAAATTTTTGTCCTGTCACTCGTTCCACGATCAAAGCCAGCAGGGTGTAGGCGGAATTGGAATATTCATACTGCCTGTCCGGTGGAAAACTCAGTCCCTCTTGCCGTTTTAACATTTTCAAAAGCATATTGTGGGTATACCATTGCGAAAAAGCAATATCCATCAAGGCATACATATTTTCAGAATCCCGAATACCGCTGGTGTGATAAATCATCTGCTCGATGGTGATCTCTCCGTAGACTGAATCCGGCAATTCCGGGAAATAATCAATGAGGCGGTCACCGGGCTTGATTTCCTCGTCTTGAATCAGCATGAGAATTGCCACTGCCGTAATCTGTTTGGACAGAGAGCCGATACGATAAACCGATTGTGGTGTGGCCGGCACATTCAGTTCCAGACTGGCCTTGCCGAAGGCTTTTTTGTAGACCATTTTTTTATTTGAGATGACTGCTACTGAAATGGAGGGCGTTGTGTCATTATATTCTTTTGAGAGCAGACGATCGATGGATTTTTCTAAATTATCGCAGAACAGCGTACCAAATAGAATTAACACAGTGACTAATAATTTTTTCATTTTAAGTTGCCTTTTTTTTAAAACCATTTCAAAGGTTTAGCGACCATGTGAAAGGTAAAATTCTGCAATTTTACTGGCCAGCGGTTCAACATCCGGTTCACGGCGATTTGTTAGAATTATGATGGTTAATTTTTCATCAGGATAGCGTTGTATGACATTGCGAAACCCGCAAGTGCTGCCGGTGTGTGACATGCGATAGTGGCCCTTGAAATCATCGATTCGCCAGCCGAATCCGTAGCCATTGAGTCCCGGTTCAACAGTTTGCTCAAATAACTTTTTCGGCAGTAATTTCTCGGTATAAAGGGCCTGATCCCAATTGTACAGATCCTGAACTGATGAATAGATTCCGCCATCGCCGAGAACCGCACTGGTGATACTTTGGTCGGAAAAGGGAATGGAATCCGGGGTCACATGATAGCCAAAGGCCCGATTGGGTACCTGGTTCCGGCCCTCAACAAAAGCCACACTTTGAGTCATTTGCAAGGGGAGGAAAATATTATTTTTGAGAAATTCCGGATAAGACAGCCCTGAAATTTTTTCAATGATCTTCACCAGCACAGCATATGCAGAGTTGGAGTACCGGTGCTCTGTACCCGGATCAAAATAAGTGCTGTCCACCTGCATCATCATAGCAAAAACATCTTCGTCATGTACTTGCCGGGTGGCGGTATCGGGAATTAAATTTTCATAATCGATCAGGCCGGAGGTATGCTGCAGGAGATGTTGAATTGTAATTTTCTTTCCATATTCCGGAAAATTAGGAAAAATATCTGTGATTTTATCATTCAATTGCAATTTATTTTCTTTAATCAACAACATAATGCTCATGGCTGTGAATTGTTTGGTCAGTGATGCCAATCGAAAGTTGGTTTCCGGTATGACCGGAATTTCATTTTCCCGGTCTGCCATGCCGTAGGATTTGACCATTACCGGTTCACCATCTTTTATCACCATAATTGAAGCGCCGGGTTGGTTCCTGGTATAATTGGTGAATAATTGTTCGATTTTTGATTCTTCGGAGGTATCACAGCCAAATAGTAACATAATCATAAAAAAAAATCCTAAATATTTCATATTTCACCTCTGGATAATTGTTTGAATGAACCAAATGCAGATTGCAAAGCCGCGCTCCCCTAAGTCATAATCAACGGCTATAATTTGATTTTACATTAGTTATTTTTTGGGTGGATGGCAACAAATAATTTGGAATAAATAATTCAGGTGAATAAGTTTAATTGTTATTTAAAATATGATTATTGTGAAGGAAACATGTGAAAACCATGTACAGCCCCGCTACTGTAAGCAATGAGATTTTTCCGATTATGCCACGGAGATCATCTGGAAGGCCGGAAAAATCGCTGGAATTGCAAGTCAGGATACTTCAGATAGTCATTATTGAATTCTTTTCGAGGGTCAAAAAGGATTTCTATGAAATTGATTTATTTTCTGGAAACCGTTTTTTGCAAGCGGTTTTTTTATTTTCTAGTAAAATTATTTTCACTACTACTGCTGATAGCCAGCCTCTCTTCGGCGGCAATTATAAACGGTAAGATCACTGACAGCAAAGGAAATCCGGTTCCTTTTGCCTACATACGAAACATCAAAACAGACCATGCTGCTTTTTCTGATGAACAGGGATATTTTTCTTTCGGCAACGGTAATCAAAAAGGGGACACCCTTCAGGTTCAGCGGATTGGTTTTCATACAAAAAAAACTGCCATCACCCGGTCAGATATAAATATTGTTCTCCTCTCAAAAAACATCAATTTGCAGGCGGTGACAGTTGAAGGCAAACAGGGTAACATAAGATATTCTGCAAATGAACTATTGAAGATTGAAAAATCTTCTGCGATTAAATCAATTAATAACCGCGGCATATTCTCATCGATTCCCGGCGCTTATATCAAATCCTACGGCGGTTCAGCCGGTATCAGCACACTGAGTATGGATGGCGCACCCACCCGGCATACAAAAATTCTGGTCAGTGGATTTGACATCACCAATGCGCAAAACGGACAGGTGGACTTGTCGCAATTGCCGGAAAATTTTATAGAAAATATCGCCTATGATCCCAATGGATCTTCTGCTTCCGGAAATTCCGGCAGTGAGGGTGTCGTCAATGTATCCCCTTGGCAGAGGAACAGTTCTGTATATTTTGGGCTGGGAAGTTTTGGACAACGGAAATACGGGTTTTCCATGAGCCAAAATTTTTCATCCATTCACCTTAATTTATTGGCGGGAAAATCCCGGGATGAAGGTAATTACAAAGGCTATAATCCGGTGGCGGATAAATTCGAAGTGCGAAAAAATAATTACCTGGAAAGAGAATATATTTCCCTGCGCCTGAATGGCGTGATTACCCAAAATATTTTCAGTAAAGTGCTCTATCTCTACTCCGAACAGGACCGTGGTGTAGCCGGGCAGATATGGTCACCCACACCGGAATCCTATCGCAGGGACAGTTTTCATTTGTTGGGAACCAAATTAGGCTGGGTGGCCGGTATCGGTTCCGGTTATTTTCGGAGTACCTTACGCAACTCTTTTGACCATTTTTATAATGCCGCGGAATTTGGCTTTCCCGTGGACAGTAGACATGATGTCCGGACATACCGCCACAAATTAACCCAGAATTTTTGCATAAAAGAAGGACTAAAATTCATCAGTGCAATGGTTCGGGAGGATGATTACCTAAAAAGCAATGCAACCGGAAGTCATCAGCGTACCACTTATCAATCGATCAATTCCCTTGAATGGTCTCGCGGCCGGTTCATGATTATCCCGGGATATAGCTTTAATTATTCACCGGACCTTTTTGCTAAAAGCACCTGGAATTATACCCTTGAGTATATTCTCAATGTCGCGGTCTTCAGCTCTGTTGCTTTTAATTACGGGCAATATTTTTATTATCCTTCCTTCAATGATCTGTTTTGGCAGCCGGGAGGAAATAAACATCTTAAACCTGAAGAAACAATAAATAAGTCCATTAATTTGAAATTGTCAATTTTGGCGAAGGAAGATTTGAAAATAGTAATCTTTGATAAATCCGGTGAAAACCTGATCCATTGGTTGCCATCGCAATCCTATTGGCAGCCGAAAAATGTCAAAGAATCGATGCGGCGCGGGGCAAAGATAATATATCATTTTACGGCAACGACAATTCCACTATCCGGTTTTGTTAATTACAATTATAATTTTACTGAAGATAAAACAACCGGGAAAGCACTGCTCTATTCGCCGCGTCATTCAGCCGGTATAAACCTGGATTATAATTGGAACGGTTGGCAATTTCACTATCAGGGCCATTACACTGATAAACGGGTATCCCGGTATTCATGGCCGGAAAATATTACTCTCGCGCCATTATTCGAACAAACTTTTGGATGTTCATACGACCATGAGTTTAAATACGGATCAATAACCGGTTCGCTATTGATCGAAAATCTGATGGACAAACGATATGAAACGGTAAAAGGCTATCCCGAACCCGGGCGAAGATTTAAACTGCGCATGCAATATTATTTTAAGAAATCAAAATAAGGAGAAAAAATGTTACGAGGCAAATTATTTATTTTACTAATGATGGGGGTGTTATTTTTAAGCCGCTGTACGGATAGTCCAACGGGGTCCAAAGATAAAGAAAGCCAGGGGGTTTATATTCTGTGTGAAGGGAATTTTGGAGCACCCAATGCCAGTTTGTGGCAGTTTGACGGGGAAGAAGTCTACGGCCCGATTTACTGGGATGCAGAAAGTAATCCCCTCGGTGATACCGGACAGTCACTTTTTTACTGGCAGGACAAACTCTTTATAATTGTCAATGCCTCCCATTCTATTGAAGTTCTGGATACAGAATCCAATGAAAAACTGGCCTCCATTGCACTGCCCGGCGCGTCACCGAGATTTATGGACGCCCGGAATGGTGTGGGCTATGTGACCGGCTGGAACAGTCATGGCATCATCACCATTGATCTGAAAAATCATGAGATTCTGGATACCCTTGCGGTTGGTGCTCTGGCCGAGGACATTATTATTGACAATGATATGCTTTATACATCAATTACCATGAATAATTTCTGGCAAAGTGAGAACAAAGTTTTGGCCTATGATCTCAGTATGAATAACCCTGTTGCCGTTGATACCTTTGATGTCGTGCCGGGGCCGGGACAGATGATCCTGAAGGATAATGAACTCTGGGTGGCATCCACTTATTATGATGATGCCTGGCAAACCTATGGGGGGATGTCAAAAATAAACCTGTCTGCTAAATCCGTCATGACCAAAGACTATGGTGTTACTTTTCATTTTTCCAAAGATATTGTCGAATATGAAAATCAGATATATCGCACTTATAAAAATGGTCTGGTGTTGATTAATGATGATTTGAGCTATGATGAAGAGCGAATGCTGGCAACGGTTTCGCAAAAAGTCTATTCTGCCACCGGAAAGGATGATGTCATTTATTATGGGACAACAGATTACCAGGCTCCTGATACGGTTTATGTGATGAAGGATAATTTTATCATTGATGAGATCAAAGTGGGCGCTCTGCCAACCACAGTTGGTTTTGTCGAATAATTACTGAAAACTCCCTGATTTCAGTTAATGATCCGCGGTGTGCCGGTTATTCCGGAGCGCTGCGGATTTCTTTATCTCTGAGAAGCGGGCCGTATCTCTGGTCCTCCCGAACAATGTGATCGAAAAACCAGTCCTGCAGATAATTTAATAATTTCATGGCAACAAAAACTTTGCCTTCCTGATAATCTTTCTGAAGTTCTTTGATTTTATTTTCAAATTGTTTGTGTTCCTGCTTATGCTCCAGAAGACGTTTATAACCATATTTTTCCATATAATATTCTTCGTCATGAAAGTGGGAGTTAACATATTGAAGGAGATCATTCAGAATATTATTGATCACCAATTCGGATTTTGAATTCATGATCTCCCGGTAGAGGGATTGCGCGGTCCTGAATAAGGTTTTGTGTTGATTGTCAAAGTAGTCAACACCCACACTATAATTTTCCTGCCATATAAAGTTATCCATATAAAGGAACTCCAATTAAATAGATTTTTTAATATAAAAGCTTTGTTAAATTTTACAAACATCTTTCTTAAAAATAGACAAATTCCGGTAAATATATTATATTTTGCCGTAATAAAACCGGAGTAAGTATGGATAGAAATGATTTTAAAACAAAACCTTATCGATTAAATAATGAAATTCAAACCTATGCCTGGGGACAGTGTGGCGAAAAGGCCTTTATTCCAAAACTGCTCGGCTTGAAACCAGAACCCGGCACGGCCTATGCGGAACTTTGGATTGGCGCCCATCCCAAAGCGCCGTCTAAAGTCGATGATACCAGCCTGCCGGAATTTATTCGGCGATACCCAAAAGAAATTTTGGGAAGTGATAAAGCCAGGAAATTTGACAATCAACTTCCTTTTCTCCTGAAAGTCCTATCCGCCGGGGAAGCGCTCTCCATCCAGGCCCACCCCAATAAATCCCAGGCAGAAGAACTACATCGCCTTGACCCGGAGCATTATCCTGATGATAACCATAAACCGGAGATCGCCATTGCCCTGACTAAATTGACAGCTCTGGTAGGATTCAAAAAAATTAAGGCCATCAAACAGATACTTAATGATTATCCGCCCATACACGCGTTTATATCAGCAGATGCGCACACAACAATCAGCGCCACCAGGAATGACCGTGAGTGGATTCGTCTCCTTTATTCAGAAATAATGAATAAAGCCGAGGAAAAGGAAACTGAGCTGGAAAAGGTTCTGCAGGATATGGACCTTTTTCTTAAAAATAAGGAAGACCTGTCAGAGCAGGATCTACTCTATCTACAATTACGCCAAAAATACGGGAATGACGTGGGCCTTTTTTCTATTTATTTACTGAACCTTGTGCATCTGAAAAAGGGCGAGGCGGTATTTTTGAAAGCCGGCATTCCCCATGCCTACCTGAAAGGTAATATTATTGAATGCATGGCGAACTCCGATAATGTTGTACGGGCGGGATTAACGCCGAAATTCAAAGACATCGGCACTCTGGTGGATATCCTGACCTATGAAACCGGCCTGCCCAATATCATTCAGCCGGACGCCGGTTCCCATGATATCTTCTATCATGTTCCGACACCGGAATTTGCCCTGCGGCAAAGAATATTATCTACCGGTCAAAAGCGGGATGTTAAAAACATAGAAATGGAAATTTTGCTGATAACCGATGGACAAATAACCCTGTCGGGTACTGATTTTGATATGACCCTGAAAAAAGGAGAAACGGTTCTGATACCGGCTGCTCTTTCAGAATACACAATTACAACAGATATAGCAGCAACCATTTTTGCGGCTTTTATTCCGGAGAAATAATGCGCCTATTGGATTATCTCGTTATTTTCATTTATTTGGTGGTTGTTCTGTCTATCGGATACCTGATCACCCGGCGAAAGAAACAGAACGTGGAGGAATATTTCACAACCAACCGCTCCATGGGCTGGTTTACGGTGGGATTGTCGGTAATGGTCACTGCTTTTAGCGCTGTGAATTATACCGGTTTTTCAGGAGAGGTTTTTAGTCATGGCTTGTATGTTTTGCTCTGTTTGCCGGTTTTTATTTTAGTTGCAATTCCTGTGAACAAAATTATTATTCCCTATTTTTACAATCATAAGTTTGCCACGGCTTATGAATATCTGGAGAAAAAATTTGACCGGCGTATCCGTATGTTGGCTGCATTACTGTTTATTGTCTGGCGGACGTTCTGGGGAGCGACGATCCTTTATATTCCCACAAAAATTTTAAGCCTGATCACCGGTTTGAATAATTCGATCATCATATTAGTTGTTGGTTTTTCTGTGCTGGCTTATACGACTTATGGAGGGATTCGCGCGGTGATGATCACTGATGCTTTTCAGTTTTTCGTTTTATTTTTGGGCTTACTGATCGGAATATTTACAATTTCCGCACAATTCAATGGAGGACTGATAGAGATTTTTAAAATCGGTGTTACCAATGGCCTGGCCAGGCCGTTTTATCCTTTTGATGCGCAAATTTTTTCCTTTGATCCTACGATCCGTATCAGTTTTTGGAGTTGTATCACCGGAACTTTTGTGGCTTTCCTGGCCCGCTACAGCGCTGATCAGATGGTGGTACAGCGCTATTTTACAGCCCGGTCGTTAAAAGATGCCACCCGCGGATTTTGGTTGAATGTAGTCAGTGCGGTGGTTTCACTGACTGTATTAGCCGTTTTGGGGTATGTTATTTTCGCTCATGGTACTTTGATGGGTACCATCGGTAAATTTGATAAGCCGATCGTCTATTTTGTGCAGTTTGTCAAAGCTTTGCCGGCCGGTATCACCGGATTGATGATCGCCGGTTTGGTGGCGGCTACGATGTCCAGTATCGATTCCGGTGCCAATTCCTGTACCCGGGTATGGATCGCTGATATCTTTGAACTGCTGTCAACGAAAAAGTTGAGTTTGACGGTGACAAGATATTTTTCCCTGGTGTTTGGTATTCTGATCATTCTGATATCATTGTTTGTGGGTCGATTGGGATCGATTTTTGAGATAGCCAATAAGGTGGTTAATGGCTTTGGAAGCCCGCTGTTAGCACTTTTCATTATGGGAAAGTTTTCAAAATATTTCACTGTAAAAGGCGTGTTACTGGGTGGTATAACCGGAGCGATTTTCAGCGCTGCTGTATCATTGTTGGTTACAAACCTGGCCTTGCATTATTATGCCGTTGTGAATTTATCAGGGACTTTGGTGCTTGGATATTGCTTCAGTCAAATCGATAAACTCCGCTCTGCCAACTAGAAGAGGTGTGCATTGAAAGTATTATTCTTTTTCCTTTTGTTTTTATAAATTCATGTCATATTTTTTACTACCACTAATGATCGAGGAATAAGCATTATTATTTAACTATAAAATAATACTTAATTTTGGAGATCGCTTATGTCCGAATACCTAAAAACGCAAAAATCCAAACGGCTGGTTGCCCTGGATGTTTTTCGCGGCGCCACTGTCGCATTAATGATCATGGTCAATAATCCCGGCAACTGGGGTCATATTTACTCGCCGCTGCGCCATGCCAAATGGTTTGGCTGCACACCTACTGATTTGGTTTTCCCCTTTTTCCTTTTTATTGTCGGGACAGCAATGTGGTATGCTTTCAAGAAGTTTGACCACCAATTGAATAAAGCTGCCGCACAAAAAATAATAAAACGGACACTCATCATATTTTTTTTGGGACTTCTTCTCAATTTATTGAGACCCGTTGATTCTTTCGGAGAATTATTTGGCAAGGTAAGAATAATGGGGGTGCTGCAGCGAATAGCGATCTGTTATGGTGTGGCATCATTTATGGTTTTGACTATGAAGCCCAAAAAGTTAGTCTGGGCCAGTGGTATTTTGCTGGTTGGTTACTGGCTGTTGATGGGACTGTTTGGAGACTTTACGCTGGAAGGAAATCTCGCCGCTAAAGTTGATACCGTATTGCTGGGCAGTAATCACATTTACCATGGATTTGGTGTTCCCTTTGATCCGGAAGGATTGTTTTCAACGATTCCCGCCATCGTCACTGTAATATTGGGGTATTTTGCAGGAGCCTGGGTGACCAATGCCAGCGCGCCTAAAGAAGCAGTGAAAAAATTGATTTTGAAGGGTGTTTTATTTGTACTGGGTGGATTGCTTTGGGGATTATTTCTACCAATCGGAAAACCGATCTGGACCAGTTCCTATGTCATTTATACCGGTGGCCTGGCGATGTTAACCCTGGGAATCGCTATTTTGTTTATCGATGTACTGGACTATAAAAAATGGGCCAAACCTTTCGTGGAGTTTGGCGCGAATCCCTTATTTATATTTGTGCTCTCCAATTTTGTAGTCAAAATTATGGTATATATTATCCGGTGGGAAGGAGCTGATGGCAAAACCAATAATTTGCGGGACTGGCTCTATCAAAATTTCTTTGTGCCTTTATCCGGTGGTAGTAAAATTGACGGTTCTCTCTTATTCGCGCTAACATTGATTATGGTTTACTGGTATTTGGTTCATATTCTGTATAAAAAGAAAATATTTATAAAGATATGATCTTACTGATTCGTGAGGCTGTCTGAAAAATTACTTTATAAAAAATGTAGAATACAGTTTCTATCAGGAATTATTGACGTAAATAATTTTTGCCAAGGGGATTAGATGAAACACAATATTATTCTACAGGTCTTAGTGATATTTTCCGAGATAATTTGAAAATGTAAAATATACCGGTGATAAGGAAAAAATAACTATGATTTTATTGGATTACAGGACTATTTATACAAGGCGATTATTTAATAGACCGCAATATCTCATCAAAATTACTACAAAAATCATGACACAGGGATTGTGTTCCGCTATCAATAATATTTCCGCCGGCAATACCAAAGACAGAAAACCCTGCCAGTCGTATCGAACTGACACCGGCGCCGCTATCTTCGATACCAACAATATGATGGCGTTTTTCTTTGGGGAGGCCTAATCCGACCCGGGCCACTTCACTGTAAAGCCAGGGATGAGGTTTGGGTGACAATTCGCCCAATGTGCCCGGTTCACCGTCACGCATGGGGACGCCGGCTGTAATTACGGCATCGTAGAAATCTTTGGGATCGCCCATGCCGAGGGTTTGAAAAGCTGACAGAATTTCCGGCCATGCTTTTTCATAAAGTCCTGATGTCACGAGGCCGATTTTGATATTCATGGCTTTTAATTCCAATAGAAAGTCTTTCAGCCCTTCAGTAGGGACAAAGGCATTTTTTCGGCCGTGGCCATTCATAATCGCCTGCATTTCCCGGTGAGTGTGTTCAAAGTAGTACTTACGTGCTTCTTCGACAGTTTTATCCGGACAATATTTTTGAATGCAATGCTCAAGATGTTCACTGACACTGTGACCGGAAACATAGGGAAGATCACTTTCTTCAAGTTGAAAGGTTTTATCATCCAGTAAACTGGCTGTGGTCTGCTCAATGATCCAGATCCAAAATTCTTCACTTTTGACACTGGTGCCGTCCAGATCCATAAGCACGGCTTCCACCGGTTTTTCAATTTTCACTGGTTCTACCGGGTAGTAAGCCGGATAACCCATCGCGGAATTCACAAAGGCGATCACATGATCGTCAAAGAAAATAAATTCCACTTTTTTATCACCGGTTTGATAAATTCCGCTGACATTATTTTTCCCCACAGAAAAATTGCCATCACTACATTGTTCGAGAGATGTAAAATCTTCAGGGTTTGCATTAGGACTTAAAAAATTTATATTTATTTTTGACATCTTTTCTCCATTTATAAACACTAATAAAACAAAGCCAAAATTAACGGATGGCATTAAAAATAAAAAGATAAACTTAGGGCCTGTGAGATAAAGAAACAGGTATCGTTAGTTTTTTCAAAGCACAGACCGGGTAAACAAATTGATCGTTATCATATTCACAATGCGATACCTTTTGTATATTTTTGCCGGAGATTATAACTAACTGAATAAAGATGGAGAAAATAAAATGTTAAGGAAGAAAATATTGAAAATAATTATGCTAATGGCACTTAGCTGTGGATTATTGTCTGCCGGCCAGGATAATACACGGCTGGATTCTATTCTGAATTGGGAAAAATTGATAATTGATCAACAGCAGGGTAATCCCTTGTCTGATAAAAAATATGGGATTGAAGCCAATATCCTGCGCTTGTTTTATATGAACGAATCAGTCAGTTTCAGCGGTGGGTTTTCACTCTTTGATGTGTCCCGGAATGCTGAAATTTCCTTTCCTGTTTTTTATGAAAAACCTGAAGAGGGGATCACAAAATTCACAACAGAATGTCATTACCGTCATTTTTTGAGTAATACCCAGAACGGTCTTTATATCGCAGGGTTTACCCGCCTGGACAAACTTAACGGCACAGAGAAAATTGTGAATAAGACTACTGACCAACGACCCAAAGGTAATGGCGCTTTAGAGCAGGAATTTATGAAAGGTGATAATATTTCTCATTTAAAATTTGGGATTGGCGTTGGCATTGGATTTCGTCGATTTTCCCCATCGGGCATATATTGGGGGTGCAGTTTGAATGTTGGCCGTTACATATTGGGTGAAAATGATGTTTTCTATCATGACGCATTAGTTGACAGCAAATATATAGTGAGCGCTGAATTATTAAAATTCGGTGTTGCCTTTTAAATAATAAAAATTCATGAATAATTCAGGTTAAAATACAAAGCCGGTGTCACTCACCGGCTTTGTAGATTTTTTAATCAATTTTATCAACCCAGGCGGATTTTCTTTTGTATTTTGTTTTGATTGTTTCCAGGGTTTTTTCCGCAGCGGAGCGACTGGGAAAAGTGTTCGTACGGACCCTATACCAGTTCTCATCCAGTTTTTTGATATAAACTTTTTTGATATAAACATTGTCCAGTCCCATGGATTTCAGCTGGTTCATTTCCTTTTCCGCATTAGCAAATTTTTTAAAAGATGATATCTGAATGGTATATAATCCCTGGCTGCTGGCAGATGAGGGTGGTTGTATCGGTTTGGGAGTGGGTTTTTCGGCTACTTTTGGTTCTTCTTTTTCATCCGGTGCTTCGCTGACGTCTGAATCCTCTGGTTGGTCATCCAGGTAAATCGGGTCTGCTTCCGGTTCTTCACCCCGTTGGTCAGCAACAGTTCCTGAAAGCGACGGCTCGCCGTTGGTACGTTCCCTGATTTTACATAAAAATAATGACTCAGACCTTAATTTTTTGTCCATCGTAAGCACTTTGCATGAAACCTTATAATTACCCGGAACATCGGGAATAAAGTAAATGTTGTAGCCATTATTACTGGGCTGAAAACTCAGCACATTGAGGTTACTGCCGGCTGGTTTTTCGACAAAAGCCCAGTCAAAAGTACAATCCAGTGTATCTTTGCTGGATTCGATTTCCGGCACCAGGTAGACCGGCACATCCGCTTCGCCCGGTATAATCTTTTCGTTCTCACAACTATAAAAAAGAAGCGTGATAATAAATATTGTTAAAAATAAAAGCCGTTTCATAAACCCTCCGTTTAGCATTGCCATCGCGCTAATTTAAAGAATTACTTCTATATATGGAAAGAAAAAAGTTATTTCCCGCTGAACACTTTCTTTGGAATCAGAGCCATGGATAATATTGTAGGTCACATTGGTGCCGTAGAGTTGGCGCAGTGTCCCTTTGGCGGCTTTTTCCGGGTCTGTATTACCAATGATTTTACGGAAATCTTCAATAGCATTCTCTTTTCTTAAAACCAGGGGAATACAGGGGCCTGAAGTCATCATCTCAATCAGGCGTTCAAAAAAGGGTTTATCCTTATGGGCTGCATAAAATTCCTCTGCAAATTTTCGGGATAAACGGGTTTTCCGTATGCGAAGAATTTCAAATCCGTGATCTTCAATATATTCAATCACTTTACCGGTGAGTTTCCGTTGTACACAGTCTGGTTTTAAATTAGCAAATGTTAATTCCATTGATGTCCTCTCTAGCGTTATATTTGTTTCAATGACGATTAAATATAACAATCACAGGTGATTTTATAAAATTAATCAGCAAAAAATATCCACTTAATTTCTCAGGGTATTTTTTGCCGGCAAAGTAATTGAATGGAGATAGCAAAAAAAATCACAAGTATTGTAAATCAATGAGAATGTCTGCAATTATTCACCAATACAGTTATTTAAAAAATAATAAACCTTCTCTTGACATTCTTGTTTGACAATGATAGATTGGGGTGCAATTTTAAATCAAGAAATGGAGCACAACATGGCCAGTTATTTTTATCTCGTAATTACCTGGCGCTACAACTTTGGTTTTGTATAATCATTCCCTCTCATTTTTTTTCAGACAAAATGTTAACACTGAACTTATAACCAAAAAATTGAAGAGGACAAAATCATGAGTAAAAAGAATGTTGTGATCATCGGCGCAGCCGGCAGAGATTTTCATAATTATAATACATATTTTCGCGGTAATGATGCATATAATGTTGTGGCTTTTACAGCTGCACAGATTCCGGATATCGAGGGGAGAAAATATCCGGCGGAACTGGCAGGACAAGATCTGTACCCGGCAGGCATTCCGATTCTGGCAGAAGAAGAATTAGAATCCATTATCAAAGAAAAGAATGTTGATCTCTGTGTATTTTCATACAGCGATGTACCTTACAAACATGTAATGATGATGAGCGCACGGGTCAATGCCGCCGGCGCCAACTACATGTTGCTCGGCCCTGCTGACACGATGATCAAAAGCACAAAACCGGTAATTTCCGTTGTAGCCACCAGAACAGGTTGTGGTAAATCGCAAACTTCCCGTAAAGTAATCGAATATTTGATGGCAAAAGGACTGAAGGTCGTTGCCATTCGTCACCCAATGCCTTATGGTGACCTGATTGCTCAGAAAGTTCAGCGATTTGCAGAAGTAGATGACCTGGAAAAACACAAATGTACCATTGAAGAAATGGAAGAATATGAACCTCACGTCGTGCGCGGTAATGTCATCTACGCCGGTGTGGATTATGAAGCGATTGTCAGAGAAGCAGAAAAAGACCCAAATGGTTGTGATGTAATTCTCTGGGATGGTGGAAACAATGATTTTCCATTTTACAAATCAGACCTGACCATCACTGTTGCCGATCCCCACAGACCCGGTGACGAAGTCAATTATTATCCCGGCGAAGTGAATCTTAGAATGGCTGACACTGTGGTAATCAACAAAATGGATTCCGCCGCACCTGAAGGCATTCAGACTGTTCGTGAATCAATTGCCAAAACCAATCCCAAAGCCACTGTCATTGATGGCGCGTCCCCGATCAAAGTGGATGATCCTTCTGTGATCAAGGGTAAAAAAGTATTGGTTGTCGAAGACGGGCCAACCCTGACCCACGGAGGGATGAAAATCGGCGCCGGTACTGTGGCGGCCCGGAAATATGGCGCTACCGAATGTGTTGACCCGCGTCCTTACACCGTAGGCAAACTGAGCGAAACCTTTGAAATATATCCTGAAATCGGCAAATTACTGCCGGCCATGGGTTATGGCGAAGAACAGCGCAAAGACCTCGAAACAACTATCAATAATACCGAATGTGATGCGGTAATCATCGGTACACCAATCGACCTGAATCGAATTATCAATATCAAGAAACCCAATACCCGTGTCTATTATGACTTGCAGGAAATTGGCGAACCGACATTGGAAGGCATCTTGGGAGATTTTTGCGATAAACATAATCTGAAATAATTGTTTTTTTATTGAAAATAGTCAGCCCCGATAAATTGAACAATCGGGGTTGAACTGTTTAATGATAAATTATTTTTCATATTCAGGAGAGAGAATGGGAAAAAGAAAAACTGCGGTTGTGGCTCTGGGCGGAAATGCCATTTCACCAAAAGGTGAATTAGATACCATTGCCAATCAATTCCGCAATACACGAAAAAGTCGAAAAGCGATCATACGCTTGATCGAAAAAGGATATAATCTTGCTGTCACCCACGGTAATGGACCCCAGGTTGGCAATGCCCTCCTGCGGGTAGAGGCTGCCGAAGGAAAAGCGCCGATCATTCCCCTGGGAATTTGCGTCGCAGATACTGAAGGCGGCATGGGCTATATGATTGAACAATCCCTGCAAAATGCTGTCAGAAAACTGGACATTGATAAAGATGTGGTAACCATTGCCACCCAAATCATTGTGGATGCCGATGACCCGGCAATTAAAAATCCGCAGAAGTATGTGGGCGGCTGGTACACCAGGCAGGAGATCATGGCACTGGCCAATAAATTTGGCTGGTCAGTGAAAGAAGTACCGGGTAAAGGCTGGCGCCGGGTGGTTCCCTCGCCGGTTCCCCGCAAGATCATTAACAAACGCGCGATTCGTAAACTGGTTTACGATGGGATCATTGTCATCGCGGCCGGTGGTGGCGGAATTCCGGTTTATATCGATGAAAAGGGCAATTATGAAGGCGTGGATGCTGTAATTGATAAGGATCTCGCCTCTTCAGTACTGGCCAAGGATATTGGTGCCGAAGAATTGTTCATATTGACTGATGTTGATCAGGTGGCAATAAATTATGGCAAAGAAAATGAACAAAATCTCGGAGATATTTCCTATGATGAACTGAAGAAATATTACGATGAAGGGCAATTTCCTGCCGGTTCCATGGGCCCGAAAGTCAAAGCAGCCTTAAACTTTATTGAATCCGGTGGTGATCAGGTGATCATTACGTCGCTGGATTCGGTCAAGGCTGATCTGCCGGAGGGAAAGATCACCCGTATCAGAAAATAGCAGTTATCAAGAAATCTTTAGTTTTATAATAAAAAGAGTCCCGGTATTTTGGGGCTCTTTTAATTTTTATAATATTTAATTAGAGAATCCGTCAATAATAATTAGGAAATGAACATGGGTACATCCTGTAAAAATTCTCATCGGCCTTATTTTTAACACATTGTTTGGCAATCGTTTTTACGCTTATCATACCACGGATTATTCACTGCGATCGTGCTCCACAAAAGTCAGGTCTTTGGTGGCAAAGCCCAGGGGTATGATTGTTTCCATGAAGCGACTCTTCTCCGCATCACTGACAGCGGGTGTGCGGAATAAAAACCACAAATAATCCTTGTCATGGCCGGTGATGTAAGCGTATTGATAATTTTCCTTATCCAGTTCAAAAATTACATAGGAGGCGTAAAAAGGTCCGAAAAATGAAACTTTCAAATGTCCGGTGGATTTCCCATCAGCGAATTTAGCTTTACCGGTGGCTTCCTGCCATGTATTTTCTTCCTCATTATAGCCACGGTTAACGACAGCAACGGTACCATCTTCGTTCAGTGAATATTCAGCAGTAACATTGGATAATCCCCGTTCAAAGCGATGGTCCAGCCGGGCGATCTCATACCAGGTTCCCAGATAGCGGTCCAGTTCAAACTCCCTCACCGGTTCAATGTTTTCCGGTGTTCCAACACAGCCGATACAGCAGAGCGCCAGTATGGGTAGTAAGTATTTTTTCATGATTTTTCCTTCCTTTATATTTTTTTTGCAAGGGGCTACAGCCCCTTGTTCAAGTCAAGTTTACTTTGGAACAAGGGAGCTGTGGGCTCATGTTAGTGTCTGTTTTGCGCTTCTCTTTTTTTAATGGGTTATTACCCATTGTTCAGATCAGAACTCGTGGGAACAAGGGGCTGTAGCCCCTTGAAAAAACTACTCTGCTTCCACAATTTTGATCTCTTCTTCTGTGAGTCCATAGAGGTTGTAGACCATATTGTCAATTTCTTTATCAGTGGTTGTGATTTTCTGCTGTAGATCATTGATCTCTTTTTTGTATGAGGTGAAGTAATCCGCCCATTCGTCCTGTTGCTGAAGGGATAGTTTTGGGGCGATGGATGAATTGGTTTGGGCAAGGGATTGAAATCCCTTGTTTCCTCCATCTTGTTGTAATTCTTTTTTCAGTTGAGCATGGCGTTTTTTAAGGGCTTTGTTGACTTCTGTCACAAAGGTTTTGAAATCATGATCATAGAAGGTATCCAACTTGCGGCTGATTTTTTCGATTGCCAGATTATCCTTGACACGGTTTAGGAATTTTGTCTTTTTTTGGTGAAGGTGTTGGTTATATGATAATAAATTCTCTACATGTTTTTCTAAATTGTCTTGAGAATTAATTGATTGATCTGGGATGGAAAATGGTTCAATATATTTTGTTTTAAATCGAAAATAACCCCCTCTTAATTCAGAACTTATATTTTTTAAATAAAACCAAAATAAGTTTGAGTTTAAAATACCTAAGATTATTAAATATAATTTTTTAGATGGATTTTTAAGAATAATTGAATATGTTGTATCGTTATGGTATAATTCACCACTTTTATCAAAATACATTGATGATTTATAGCAAACATCAGGTGTCAATATTTTGGATGATTCTAAATTAATTTTATTTCTATAATTCCATAAAGAATACCATTTTGGATAAGTCATATTTTTACTACCACGATTTTCTAATCTGTGTTTTATAGATAAAAAGTAATTGTAACATTTTGGAAATTTTTCTTTCAATTCAACTTTTTCAATTAACACTGTTTTGTTATTTTTTTTGTTGTATGGATAGATTATGTAATCATTTTTATTATTGAATGCGTAACGTTCTATATTTTTACCATTTGCAAGTTTTTTGCATATACTTTTTTCAATACAGACTCTTTTATTTAAAATTTTATTAAAGCCTTCAATATATAGGTTGTTTGATATGCAATCATAAAGATAAAATGCTTTATTGTCCCCAGAAATAATCCCTTGAAAAACACCTTTTGTAATTTGTTTTATTGATATTTTATTCGATAGAATTTTATTTATAATTTTTCCTGTATTTGTATCTTTTAACAGCCAGTTTTCTTCTGTAAGATTAGAATAATCAATTTTGTTAAATATAAATGGTTTTAAAATATCTTTTGGACTAATTGTTGTAAATTTAAGATGTTGATTGTTATATGATAGTTTTATTATGCAAGTGTAGGTTGATACGTCTTCAAATACCATCTCTGAGCCAAAATGAACTATTGATTCTAAAATATGATTATTTTTTAAATAATTCCGAATTCCTTCTCCAAATTCACTAATGAGAAATTTATGGGGTAAAATGAAGGATACTTTTCCATCTAATTTAATTAACTTGCATGCCATTTCAATAAATAGAACATATATATCAAATCTACCTGTAGCGGCATCATAATATTTTTCATAAAACTTAGATTCTTCTTCGAAATTTTTTCTTAATCCTTGAACTCTTAAATACGGCGGATTCCCGATCACTACATCAAAACCCCCGGTATATTCATCACGAAATGCGTGGTCGTAAGTACAGATCATATCTTTCACAAGAGGTTGCAGATCCTTGTTCGCTGGGAGATTGTGTTTGATGCGGTTATTTTCGATATAAGGTATCGTGTTTAGTAATTTTTTATGCTTATCAAGGTAGGAGCGATTGAATTTCTGTCCCCAGAGTGAGAATTTTTCATTTTTCGGGATTTTGTGGTGTTTTCTCAGTTCCTGCGCTGATTTTCCTTTCAGTTTGCGGACGATATTATTCAATTCTTTTTCTCCGCAAACCAGCAGTAGGTGCACGTGGTCCTGACAGATGTTGTAGGCCAGCACATTCAGGTTGTCATCTTTGACCTTATCGGCAATCGCCTGAGTGACTATAATTTCTTCCTGTGCCGATAGTTCGTAGGCATCGCCTTTTTTTACTTTATAATCGATCATTCTTTGGGAAGTCCTGGCATTATGGGTAACCCAGGTGATATGATAGGCATGTTTCTTTTTATATTGGAAAACCTGTGGAAATTCTGCATACCAGTCAAAGGCTTTATCACCCGCCACAGTCGGATCATCGATCAGGGAGTTGCCGCATTTGATATTATTGCTGAGCACTGAGAGTTTGCGCCCTTTTTTCGCAGTACGCAACCAGAGGGAAAGTTGGGCGATTTCGACACTTTCTTCATTGATATCAACGCCAAAAAGATTATTTTCCAACACAGCCTTTTCAATATTAAACAGCTCGATCATGCCACCTTTGAGTTCCGTCTGGCTTTCAGATATGAAATTGTGTTCATTGATCAGGAAATTCAGAGCCTGGTTGAGGAAGGCGCCACTGCCACAGGCCGGATCGACAATTTTCAATAAAAGGAGCCAATTTTTGTAATCCTCAAATTTTTTATAAAGTCTTTGTCCTTTTTGTGACATGTCTCCTTTTTTCGTCTGGAAGGAATCATCGATTTCAATGTCATCTATTCCCAGTTCTGTTCGTTTTTCCCGGCAGAGTTCCCCCAGGGTATTTTCCACGATGTACTGAGTAATATATTTGGGTGTATAAAAAACACCGTCCTTTTTACGCTTACTTTTGGTTTTATCTATTTTTGTGCCTTCAATTTCGGCGGTCACTTCTTCAATTTCCGTTAACGAATGTTCAAAGATATGTCCCAGAATATTGACATCCACTTCAGTACTGAAATCATAGGTGGACAGATGTTCCAGATCAGCGATTAAAATATCATCATCGATTTTTAAGGCATCTAAAGTTTCATCGGGATAAAATAGCCCGCCATTATAGGCCGGAATGTTACCGGCTGGAGTTTTCCCATTTCTGCCAATATTCATATATCCAAAGTATTGTTTGTAAATATCATAGAGCGGTTTGTAGGCATTTTCTTCTTCGAGAATCCGGAATCTTTTAATGATGCGGTTTATTGAATTCGGCGGCAAAAGTCCTCTGTCCTCAGCGAATAGAATGAAGAGAAATCTGTCCAGCAGTTTTTGTGATTTTTTGAAAAGGGTGAGTTTATCGTATTCAGAATTATTTTTTATCAGGTTTTCATAAAGTTTGTTTTTGAAGGAAGAGTAATCATTGTAAAGATTTTTTGATACTTTTTCTTCATGATAGATTGATTCCTCTTTGAACTTATATGGCAGGCTGGAAAAGAGATTGTCTTTTTGTAATACCAGGTACAACAGTTGGAATTTATCAAAAGAGAGATTGAAAAGATGGAATTCTTCATATTCATTAGAATATTCAATATAAAATCTTAATTTCATAAAATTGGAGGTGATTACATATTTACAAGCGGGGTGATTATTTTTATAATTGAATGCCTGCTCAGTAATGGTTTTCATGTCTTTTGTTTTTGTGGATTTCAGCTCAATTACGGCGATTATTTTTCCATCTTTTAGGAGCGCGCCGTCAACCTTTTTACTGTCTGTGATGTTTTTCTTTTCCCGGACAAGATAATAATTGTTTTCCGGTTTGATAGCATATCCCAAAACACCAACAAAGAGGTCACGTAGAAAACCATCCTGGTATTCCTCTTCCTTCATTTTCCTGATTATTTTTATTTTGGCGGTGGTGAATGTTTCTTTGTATTTCTGGTAGGCTTGTTCAATATTTTGACGGGATTGATTTTGTAAATATTTACTGATAACAGATTTCTGGAATATTGACATTCTGCTTACCTCAAGTGTTTAATTTGAACCGGTTGTCTGCAATTCTATGCACCTTTAGATAGTATATGAAATTAATTATCCGGTATTGGAGATACAAGCGATATTTTTCTATTTGTGGATTTGTGGAGGAGAAGGCAAAGGTCTGCAAGGGGCTACAATCTCTTTTTTAGGGATTCTTCGGAACTGGATGTTGGCATGTCTTGGTGGATTGAGATTTGCAAGGGGCTACAGCCCCTTGTTCCCACGAGTTTTGATTTGAACAAGGGGCTCTGTACTGTAGCCCCTTGCAGACCTTTGCCTTATTCTGCCCCCTGTCTGTCTTCTTGCCTATCTCTCTATTTCTTTTGCAAATTTCTGATTGGCAAAAACAGCTTATCCGGCAGTGTCTCCCAGGTGAACCAGTCCCATTTTTCGCATTTGTGAGGTTCTCTGTTTTTAAGGTCACCGGTAGCATATTCGCATTCCATAAAGATAGTGACATAGTGCTTGTTTTCTCTGGTGAAAATATCATTGGTGACAAAGAAAAATCGAATATTTTTGATTTCCAGGTTGGTTTCTTCCCGGACTTCCCGCCGGGCGCAATCCGCCCAGGATTCGCCGAATTCCAGGTGTCCGCCGGGAAAACTCCAACTGCCTTCGCCATGAGCATTCATTCTTTTTCCCAGCAGAATTTTTCCATTATGGTTCACTATGACACCAACGCCAATTTTGGGTCTGTTCTTCATAATATTCTTCTCTTATTTTGTATAAAAAGTAATAATAAAAAATGACAACTTAA
>CAZCHS010000019.1:0-16984 GCA_964498725.1 uncultured bacterium
AAAAAAAATGCAGGCCCGGGAGCCTGCATTTTTACTGTTGGGAGGAGAGTATGTTACTTTAAGAAAAGCATTTTGTTAGAATAGATCTTTCCGCGGTAGTGCACCTGATAGATATAAGTGCCGGCAGCCACCGGGCGATCAGAATTATCTCTGGCATTCCAAGTGATATTATGACGGCCAATAGCCCGGTTGCCCAAGTCATAGGATTTTACCAATTCACCTTTGATATTATAAATCGCAATTTTGACCTTACCGGCCTGTGGAATTGAAAAATCAATTCTGGTGGTGGGGTTAAAAGGATTTGGATAATTCTGTTCCAAATGAAATTGATCCGGCTGTGCAGCGATCTCATTGTCAATTGCAACCGGAACATAATCCACCAGGCGAAAATCATCAATGACGATACTGCCTGCCAGGGCGGCATCGGAGTCGGGATTATAACGGAGTTGGAAGGAATCCACGCGCAGTGTGCCATCCAGTGATCCATCGCCGATCCATTCTCCGGTTTCATTTGTGGACATATCCCAACTCACCAGTTTCCAGCCGATCCAGTCAATCACATACCAGGGGGATACTTCATGACCGCCACTGCCATTGATATCATCATCCACAGCAAAGCGGAATTCGTTCATGCTGCCGTCGCCAAAGACATAGGCCTGCATAATATTTTCTTTGTTGAAAGTTGTATTTCGCGCCGGGCCACCGTTTAGATATTCACGGAGCAGCCAGTCATTATCGGAATTTTCGTCCCAGCCGTAATTAATATGCATGGCCTGGGTACTGGTTGTTAGTGGATTGGTGGTATCGCTGTTGACTTTCATGCCGGTAATATTCGGATCAGTACCAACCGTGCTTCCGCTTTGTCCGGGTTCCCACCAGTAATCAACACCGGATTCGAAATCATCAATTTCCGAAATGTCGATGTCCATATCCGTGGTTTTGAAACTATAGGATTTTTTGGTCGTGGTGGCATTGCCATACATATCAGTGATGCCCGGAAGGATTCGGGTAATGTAAAGAATGCCGGGCTCCAGCGTATTTTCAGGAATGATCGTAATACCGGTTTTTTCGCCGGCGTGATTGACTTCCAGGGTGATCGGTACATACTCTTTAGTGGCGAAATTCTCCAGTTTTACATAGTTCCCGGTCAAGGTGGAATCATTGATCAGTTCATTGAAGGTAATATTGATAATCGGGTTGGTTTCAATATCAGCGCTACCGACTTCCGGGTAAGAGGAGAGTATTTCCGGGGCTTCAATATCCGCCGGTGTGGTGACAAAACTAAAACTGTAACCATCGCCGCCGGTTCCGTCGGCATTACCGTCCAGCGGATGGCCGAAGGTATCGCTAATGTCACCGGACAATGTAATGGTGTATTCTGTTTCGAATTGCAAACTATCCGGTATTATCCAGAGCAATGTATTGCTTTCGCGCCAGACCATGCGGTAAGTTGTGGCCGGTGTAATTGTTAAATGGGAAGAGAAACCGGTGGTGTCCAGGGAGCGTGAGAATTTAATATTGATGGGGTCCCATGCCGGAAAAGCCGGGTCATTATTGGCCGGTGTGGTTTCTTTGACAACCGGCGGTACTTTTGATACCAGTGAAAAATCATTGAAATTAAATAATTTATCATCAATTTCAACTACCGAGGTATCGGGATAATAATTATCTGCGGTCACTATCAGGGAATATTCACCGGCATCCAGTGTGTCAAACATGAAAAAGCCATTGTTCATTTCATCAGTGATATAGACAGCGCTGTCAGCAGGAGAGGCTGTGGGTACCATTTTTACTTTGGCATTATTTATCGGTAAATATTGATCCCCCAGTGAACCAATATAATTATAACTGACGTATTCATATTTGGATCTTACCAGGCCGGCCAGCAATCTCTGGTCAATATTTTCATCCAGGAAATATTTCACAAAGCTGTTGGCAATGGCCCAGGCTTCTTTTTTTCTGTAATCCAGGTTTTGCAGGCGCCAAGATTCCGGAATATAGTCATGAAAGGAACCTTCGGATAATTGTCCCGGCATTTGCAGGTTTTTCAGTACACCCAGGTAGGGACGGCCGGTTCCATAAAAATCAAAATCACCGCGAATATGCAGAGAGGTTGTCCGGTTGGCGGTTTTAAGTAATTTTCCCATAATATTTGAGATTTCCAATGCCGCATCCCATGTGGGATCAGTGTCCCATCCCTGAAAAAGCATCAATGTATAATTCATACTTCCATTGTAGCCATTTGAGTGTATGGAATGGAAAATATCTGCATTATTGGAATTCGCTATTTCTACACGCTGGGACAGTGACGGATCATCAGGATAATGATTGCCATTTCCCGTACGCGTTAAAACAATTTCCGCGCCCAGGGCTTCCAGGTATTTTTTAACAGCCCTGGCTTTGGTCAGGTTGCCTTCTGATTCCCAAAACCCGGTTTCCGGTATATATCTGTCATCACTTTCATGCCCTCCGTGTCCGGGATCAATACAGATTTTAATACCTGACATATCCTGGGCAAAAATCATTGATGAGAATATTAATAATAGAAAAATATATTTAATCGGTTTCATTTTTACTCCTGAATCTCAACGGTTAACATTTCAATATCACCCGAAATTGTATGGTAAAGGATATTGTTTTCCACAGGTGACCATGTGGGATACATTTCGATCTTATTCTCAGTTGTTGTAAGGGGAAAGGTCTTTTGTGTAGCCACATGTACCACATTGATGTCGGAAGAGGTAATATAATGGCCATCATCTTTGTCTGACATATAAACAAACCATTTACCATCGGCGGACCAGTTGGGATAATTGGCGTTTTTAATATTCAGTAATACATTTCCCTTCAGATCTGTCACAAAGGTGCCGCGCCCGGCAACAGTGAATAAAATTTTATCCTCATTGGGTGACAAAGACCCCCAGATGTAATGGCCTTCGCCCACCGGGTTAAGGATTGATTTTTCACCGTTTTTTTCCAAGTATAGATTGGAGTTTTCCGTAAAGACATTTAATTCCACAGCAGTGGGTTTTTCCAGCAAACAGACATTATTGTCATCTTCATAACTAATGGTAACCGGCATATCATCTTTTTTATAAACAAACATTTTGTTTCCCACGGCTTTCGGAGGAGAAATGTCTCTTTCATTCTCGATTATATTTTCTATTTTTTTATTTTCAATGGACTGGTGGGCGATGGCAAAATGTTTTCTTTTATTCACCATTTCATCATGACGAAAAAACACCCGGTCGCCATCTTTAGAAAAGACCGGTTTGTAGCCGGCGCCGCGCAGGGTATTGAGTTGCACTGTTTCATCGGTATTTTGATCATACAGCCATAAGCCTTTATAACCGGTAGAGGTAAACAAAACTTTATCACCATCAGGGGAGAACTGTGGAAATGCATATTCAGTCTGGTTATTCTTGCGGGCGATTACTTCAGTATCCACCACTTTGATGGTTTGAGCAAAAGTCAGCCCGAATAGTACGAGGATTATTAATGAAATTCTTCTCATAGAGTCTTCCTTTTTGTTGTTATTTTAGTAGTATACATTTTTCGGTTTTTGTGTAACGCAACTGACGAGTGGTTTGATCGAATACTTTTAAAGTATAAAAATATACACCGGACCCCTGGTCATTGGCGTGCCAGCTATGCCGATAACTGCCGGCGGATTTTTGTCTATTTTCCAGGATTTCCACCAGCCGGCCGGATAGGTCATGGATCTGCAATTCAACCAATCCCGGTTGTGGAATATGATAACTGATAGTGGTTGCCGGATTAAAGGGATTGGGATAGTTTTTGTCCAATTGATAGTCGGTCAATGTAACCGGTTGATCATCAGTAGTTTCACTGGGAGAATCAAAATAATTCATGACCGCGTGGATTATTCCGGTTCGTTTTTCTTCAGGGTATACGGTTTCCACCGGAAAGGTCAGATAGACAAGTTTCCCGGGTTTTGTGCCGCCGGGAAAGATACCGCTATACTGGATTCCCGCCACCCCATTTTCAGTGTTGACCTCATCAAAGGTCATGCAGGCGGTGGAGCCGTTGACCGGTTTAATGGCATCAGGGTAGTCCACATCAATGGTGCCGTGTGTGCCATCATCGAAATTCACCTTTCCCAGTTTATTGAAGACGGTACATTCAATGGAATTGGCAGCATAGTACTCGCCTCGTTCATCAAAGGGAGCATCGCTGTAGTATTGGGCTTTCAGAAAATTGTGGTAAAAATTCTTGTCGGCTGCGGTGGGATGATCGGATTTTACTTCCAGGTCCCAGCCGATCTCGGAGCCGGTGACAAATAAATTGCCACCTCCGCGCAAAAACTCCTTTACCAGATCCTGCTCAGTTGAATTAAACGTATCATCAGCCGAACTTTCATCACCCAGAATCCAGATGACCGACTGAAAATCAGTGAGGTCAATTTTATTTTGGTAAACCGCTTCATTTAGTGCATAGGAAAAGCCATAGCCGTTATCCGTAATCGGAGCGGCCAGCCGGGTAATGTAGTCATGGGTTGTGTTTGTTGACCGGTCAAAGCCATTGACAACTAATATCTTGTGTGGATTTTCAGAAGTGGCTGCCGCAAAGATTTCATTGGGCAGGATTGATGCGGCATCATCATTTTTTGCCTGCACTTTGATATAATAGGGGGTATTTTTTATTAATCCTGAAAGTGTCGCTTCTGTCACAGTGGTTACCAGGGAGTCATTCAGGGAGTCACGATGGGTACCGTAATGCACAAGATAGCGACTGGCTTCATCAACACCATTAAAGGTGACTGTTAGTTCTGTATCACTTTGAGCATGCAATGTCAGGTTTTGCGGTGATGGTATTGGCGCGCCTTCCATATTACGATAAAAAACAGGTCGATATGCAGTCAGCCCACTAGGATTATGAATGGTGTAATCCACTTTCCAATCGGTGGTACTGCCGGCTGCTTCCACACACTGCAATGAGCCATCATCATTATGTTTGACAAATAAAATAACATGGCCATGCCGGTGAATCGCGTCCCCCGGTTTGAGGTCATTCCAGGAATTGTATTGCTGGACAATAGCGCCATGAGCGGGGTCATCCATCTGTCGTGTGGAAACCTGATAGGGTAATTGCCAGCAACGGGAAACATATCCGCTGCAATCCACCCCCCGGGCATAGTTGGAACCAACATTACCGTCGGTATATGTGTCGCCGGCATAGTCTCCATTTTCCAGGCCATTGTCAAAAACAGAGAGTAGATCAAAGCCGCCCCATTTATAGGGAACCCGCTGATTCGTGCCGATTTGTATCCAGTCGGCGGTCAGTATTTTATCGCCATCAGGATCAGTTACAACACCCTCTGTCAGGTTTTCTTCCTTACAGACCCATTCGTGCTGCACATAAGTGTCGGCGATCGCTAAGGTTTGTTCACGGCTGACAGTTGTTGTGGGTTTTGTTAATGATATTTCCTGCTTTCCATTATTGCTTTCCAGGTCGGTGTGAAAAGTCAATTTTTCGTTAAATTTTTCCGGATAATTGTTGTGCTGATCCTCAATAATATCATCACTGTTCCAGTGGAAAATATGGATGCCGTCAGCGGAGGAAAGCATATGATATAGATTGCCTTCCGTATCAACTTTGATGTCTTCAAAAATTTTAGTGAAATAGTGATGGGGAATATTCAGTTGGCCCAGTTTACCGCCTTTATTGTCAAGAATTTGAATCTGCCGGTTGACCACCAGCGGTATCTGATTGGTAATGATATTGATGTCGACGTAATAGCGGCCTGCATGGTCAGAACCCAAATACCGCATGCTGGCCAGATTCGGATTGTTGTGATTAACAATGATTTTTTGCTGTGAGCTGTTCTTGGTTAGCCTGATTTCGGCGGTGTAATTGTCAATCAGTTTGACGCTGCCGGATTTCTCCTGTGTTGATTTTGCCATAGCATTATGATCAATCTGAGAGAAATCCCTGGTAGCGGGAGATATTGTGACCTGTTTTGCCAGTTTGCCCTTTTTATAGTGCTTGACAGCGCGATTGAGCGGATCAATGAGAGCAATAGCATCGGAAGAAACCTGAAAATTTTGTGGGCCGAACCGATAACCCGGTTCTTCACGGTATTTCACAGTTTCTGTCGAATTTCCCCAGGGTATGAAGAGAAGTTTTTCCGGTTGAGCGGCAAAGAGATTTATGGTTAATACAATAGTGATTACAAATTTAAGCAGTTTCATTAAAATCCTTTCAGGAAGTAGTGATTAATAATTTCAGGTAAAAGAGACTTCAGGCTGTAAAATCTTTACTGAAATTCCAATAGACCCGGGAGACTTCAGCGTGGGACTTTTCATAGTAAAAGCCGATTGGGCCAACCCAGGGAATGATCGCTTCCGTGTGTCCATCTTTTTTCAGGTCTGCCAGACATCGCTTCAGCAGAATTTCGCCAATGCCTTTACCGCGGGCTTCTTTGGAGGTTCCCATGGGACCAAACCAGCCGGTACCGGCATTGTTGCAGCTGTGGTTGGAAAAGGCGATGACTTTTTGGTTTGACAACGCGATATGCAGGGGGTTTTTTTCTTTTTGAAAGGCCAGCGTAATTTCTCCGGACCAGAGACTGAATTCCCTATTGACCAGATCGAAAACACGAAGTTTATCGGTCCCTGTCGCTCTTTTAATTTCTATGTTATGGTTTTCTTTGAGGCGTTTTTCATCTTTTTCCGTATCCAAATCCAGGTCTGTCAATGAGCTTGTCATTGTCACATTGTCCCGCCGGCGCTCGTACCCTTTTTTCTGGAGCAATGTGATCAGTGAGGTACAGCGAGGATCAATGCCCGGAATGAAATAATTTGGAAAACTGTCAAAGAAGCGAATGGTTTTGGCCCCTTTTTCCAACAGTTTGCTTTCGATTTTATCAAAGGTTTGCTGCAAAAATGTGCCCATTGATTTCTGATCTGTGGTTGCCATTAGTTTGATCCAGCCGGTCATAACACCCGCTTGTTCCCGTATCATACCGGAAGCAAAACCAACCAGGGTATTGTGGTTTTTTACGGTGAAATTCAAATCGCTGTCATAATGTTCTTCATGAAAAATCTTCTCATCCAGAATTTTTTCCGTAATGGGATCATAGATGTATTGTTCATTGAACAAATCCACCAGAAATTTCAAATCGTCTTTTTGTAAGGGGTGATAAATGATCATAAAACCTTCCCTGTTCTATTCAAATAATTCAATGTTGCCTCCGGTATGGAGAAACAGGATGGTTTCATCCGGCTTGATCTTGCCGGTGCGGCAGTAGTGCAGTAAGCCCGAAGCGGCTTTGCCGGTATAGACATAATCCAGAAAAATTCCTTCTTTGCGGGCAAAGAGATCAACGGCCTCTTCACAGGCCTTTGTGCGTTTTCCGTATCCCGCGCCTACATAACCATCATTGGTAAAAATGTTATCCTGGCTTATGGGGATACCGATCTTTTCCCCGGCAGCTGAAGCCAGTTCATAAACATCTTCTTTTAATTGTTTTTTTGGCGTGTCAACGCTGATGCCGTGGATTTCACCCGGCCAGCCGGTAATCGCCTGACCCAGCACCAGGCCGGCCTGGGTTCCGGCTGAGGATGAGGCGTGAAGAATTTTATCAATTTCCATGGTGTTCCCGTGAGCATCCTTCAGGATCTCTTCGAATCCCAGGGCATAACCGAAAGTGCCGATCGGTGTGGAGCCGCCGGGAGGCAGAAAGTAGACATTTCGCCCTTTTTTCCGGAGCTCATGTTCAATCTGAAGCGCGTAATCCATGCGCTCAATGGAATCGCTGGTATCAATATGATGAATTGTTGCGCCCAGCATATGATCAATCCGCAGATTTCCGGTGGGAATATCCGGCTTTTTTCCGTTTAATATCAAGTGAACATCAAAGCCATATTTCATGCCGATTCCTGATAAAATCCGGCAGAAATTTGACTGGTTGGCGCCGATTCCGATGACTGTGTCACAGCCCTGGTTCAAAGCATCAGCCACTAGGAAATCGAACTTTCTGGTTTTATTGCCACCCAGAGCAAACCCTGTCAGGTCATCCCGTTTGATATAAATATTGCAGCCGGTTATTGCTGAAATATTATTAAGCCGGTGGAAAGGCGTCGGCGTCAGCGTAATTTTTTCTTGCGGTATTTTGGATAATAATTGTTGTACGATGTTCATTCTCAATCTCCCGGTTCCCATATAAAAAATTGCCCGATGTTCATTGGTATTCTAACACCGGGCAGATAATTGGTTTATATTTTTTTAATGCCAATTCCCGGCCGGTCAGGAAGTATCAGTTTTCCATTTTTGACCAGAACGCCTTCATAGGGATCATTGCTGATCAACAGGTTGCCATCCAGGTCGGCCCAGTCGATTGCCGGTGACAATTGCGCGGCTGCGGAAATGGAACAGGAAGTGGCTGTCATGCATCCTATCAAAATTTTCATGTCAAAACTTTTGGCAAGGGTGATCATTTTGTGGGCCTCGCGCATTCCTGTGGCTTTCATCAATTTAATATTAATGCCGTTGTAAACACCTTTGGCTGCCAGGACGTCGGGAATTCTGTGGATCGATTCATCGGCGACAATTGGCAGGGGACTGTTTTCTGTCAGCCAGGCAATGTCATCAATCTGGTTTTTGGGCATTGGCTGTTCGATAAAACTAACATTCTGATCCGCCAGCCAGTGGACCATATCCAGGGCTTCATGTTTATCTTTCCAGCCACCGTTAACATCCACATAGAGTTCCTTTTCCGGTGAAACAGCACGGACATTTTCAATCATTTCTTTGTCATTGCCGCCGCCTAATTTTATTTTCAGCACCTGATATGGCGCGGCCTCTTTGGTTTTTAATTGAACTACATCGGGCTTGTCGATGCCAATGGTAAAGGATGTGTGCGGCGCTTTGGTCTTATCATAGCCCCAGATTCTATACCAGGGGTGTCCGATCAGTTTGCCTACCAGATCGTGCAGGGCTATATCAATCGAGGCTTTGGCGAAATGATTGCCTTCTTCCACATTGTCAACATAGTCGAGTATTTTTTCCATTTCAAGGGGGTCTTTGAACTGGCCAAGGTCCAGTTTTGAGTAAAATTTCGCGGCGGTTTCCGGATTTTCCGGATAATAGGGAGGCATTGCTGCTTCACCATAACCGGTAATGCCGTTATAGTGGATTTGCACCTGCATATCTGGAGTTGTGGACCGGGAATTTTTGGCCACTGTAAAAACATGTTTTAGTTTAAGTTCGTATTCCTGAAAGGTTAATTTCATTTTACCGTCACCTTTATTTATATTTGCAGTTTTTGATGTATCATTGCAACCCACTGCGCCAAGCATGGTGGCGGATGAGGCCAGCACACCGGCTTTTTTTATGAAATCGCGTCTTTTGTTATTCATTGCATTCCCTCTTTATTTATAAAAATTATTGTTGGTGATTTTGGTTATGCCGAAGGACTCCTCCGCGCCGATGATACGACGAACTTTGCGAAGAGAGTTGGCGCGGTAGCCACTGTAATTTTCGGCATTTTTGTCCAGGCTGTTGATTTTTACCCGGCCGGCTTCATGGATAAATTCCTGATTACCAATGTACATGCCGACATGGGTAATCCGTTCACCGCCGCCGAAAAATAGCAAATCACCTTTTTGTAATTCTTTGTAATTATCGGTGGTGGGGACTTCAATACCATATAAAACCTGTTGTGAAGCGTCCCGTTGAAGAATTATGCCATGCATGAAGTAAAGGATTTTGGTAAAGCCGGAACAGTCCATGCCTTTGAAAGAAGTGCCGCCCCACAGATAGGGAATTCCCATGAATTTTCTTGCCATGGCGACCAGACTTTCTCCGGTTAATTCGATACCCTGCAGCCATTCTTCTTTTGGTTGCGCCTGGGTTTTCAGCACATATCCCTGGCGGCCGTCCGGTAAAACAACCGCGTAAAAATTACCATCGCTTTCCCGGTATTGGTACATATTGCCCAGCACCGCGTCGGAAACCACATCGCCGTCACGATTTGGATCCGTATAGACAAAACCGGTATAATCGGTGAAAATCACTTTTGGACTTTGGTTCCAGCTACGGAATTCTTTTTCAGTCATGGGATGCACACTGGCGCCGTCTGCCCAGCCCATGTAATAGTCGGGAGTCTGAATTCGAGACCAACTGCCCCGTTTATCATATATTTTAACCGGCATTCCCATAATTCCCTGGGTCACCATGTCGGCGCCGTGTCGATGGGTACTGCGCATATTGGCGGCCGAGAGGTTGATCACGCCATAGCGGGTTTTCAGGGTTTTTTCCGGTAATAGTGTTGGGTATACTAGATTGACAGGATTTTTAGTTAATTCATTATAAGCGTCTGTGCTGGAGGTTTTGACAAAAACCGAATCATCCTTTTCGTCGATATCAAAAATCTCCAGACGGGAGTCAGGAATGAAATCTTCACCAACTTGTTTAAGTTCGGAAATAATATCTGAGTTGTCAGACTGACATGCAAAAAGCCCTAATAAAAGGATAAATATTAATAGGTTTCGTTTGGAAAATTTCATATGGCGCATCCTTTATTTTTAATTAATTAGTAAAGTGTATAAACAAACTTAAAATAAAACAATCCGGTCAACTTTTCAACAAAAATTTCCTAAATTTTAAGATAACGCTATAAATCGGGATAAAGGATTAAAAATCTTCATTTATTAGAGGTAAATTAATATATTAAGTGTATATGGTATTTGTATCCTGACAATTTTTATTATTGAGAAGGAATTATATGAGAAGAATATACGCGCTTATTTTGATATTATCACTGACCTTTTACGGTTGCATGCAAGTGGTGTCATCGAATAAGAATGAGCCACCCCTGGCGAAATTTTCTATCAGCCAAAAAACCGGCACAACCGGAACGGATTTTATTTTTGACGGATCATTCTCCAGTGACGATAAGGATAATGTTGAGGAACTCGGTTATTTTTGGGAATATTTCAGTCCTTACGGCCGGCGTATTGATTCTGCTTATGGAATGAGGGACACTGCTACTTTTGCAGATACAGGGCAATTTGTAATCAGCCTGTCAGTTTTTGACCTGGATAGTTTGACGGGACAAACCGAGGATACGATTCAGGTTTTGCCGGATAAGAAACCCACGCTGTCTGTCATCGATACAACGATCAATTTCGGTCCGGTAGAGATTGATTATACCATTACCAGGCGGATAAAACTCACTAACCCAGGCCTGGATACCCTGAAAGTGGAAGCCGTCTACTTTACCGGTACTGGTAAAGCAGCCTTCAGCAGTGACTTTGAGGAACAAATAAATATACTTCCCGATAGTACGGATGTGATAGCGATTCATTTTTCTCCCCATGAAACCGGAGATTATGCTGGAGAAATCCATATCAACTCCAATGACCCGGACATGCCGAATAAAAAAATTGAAATCAGAGGCGAAGCCTTTGCCGATCTTTACGATCTGGAACTGACCAATTTACCGTCGGATACCATTGATTTTGCCGAACTAATGGTTGACGAGCAAGCCACCTTTGACTTGACAATTAAAAATACCGGGGACGAGCCCAGAAAATTATTGGCCGCTTATATTACCGGTACCGGCAAGAATGCCTTTGATGTGGATTTCACCTCGGATTTTGCGATTCCGGCGGGCAGTGAGCGTTCCCTGACGATCACCTTTGAACCGGAAGATACAGTGGCTTACAATGCCACGCTGGTGATTAAAAGTGATGATACTTTCTCAAAAACCAAAGAGATTACATTGTTTGGAAAAGGATATAAGAATTTTCCAATCCTGGAACTATCCAATATTGCCGCGGAAACCCTGGATTTCGGTGAGGTCGGTGTATCAAAAACTGAAAATTTTATGCTGATTATGACAAACCGGGGTAAAGCTGATCTTGAAATTTCAGCCATCTATATCACCGGCGGGGACAGGGATTTTTTCGGCAATGACTTTGACGATAAATTCATCCTGGCGCCGGCAGAAAAAAAGATCATTACAATTGATTTTACACCGGGTGATGATATTCCTTACAACGCAACGCTTAATATTCACAGCAATGATGAAAATAATGGTTTACAGGAAATCACGCTGAAAGGCAAAGGTGTGTTAAGCAAACTGGAAATTGTGTCGCCGGTAAAGGGTGAAATTGAGTTTGAAGAAGTTGCATTGGGTCGGGATTCAACTATTTATGTGGAGATCAGGAATAGTGGCAAAGGAGATTTGATGCTGCAGGACGCCTATATTGCCCGGGAAAACAGGTCGGCATTTCGATGTGATTTTGATGGTGAGGCTTTATTGGCGTCAGGTGATAAAGAATTGATCGGAATTACATTTTCTCCCGCTGAAGCTTTTGATTATACTGCGGAGTTTGTACTCAAGACCGATGAATTGGTGGATAATCGAAAAGTGCTGCCGGTTACCGGAACAGGAGATCAGGACCTGGCCCTGGTAGTGGACCAGGATTCCTTACTCTTTGGCAATGTGCTGGTGAATACCGATTCCACCAAAAGCATCACGGTTGAAAACAGGGGAGAGGAGACGCTGAAAATCTATTATGCCTATTTTACCGGGCCGGATATTAATTATTTCTCGTCGGATTTTAATGCTGAAAAAGTGATTGCGGCAGGTGAAGAAGGGATAATCGATATAACTTTTTCACCAATCGACGCCAAACCGCTGGATAATAATTATTTTTGTTTTTTTACCGATGCGCCGGGGCAATCTCTGCAAAAAATTTATATGGACGGACAAGGCATTTTTCCGTCGGAAATATCCTGTGCGGATACCATAGATTTTGAGGATGTCCCCCTCAATCAAAGTAAAACAATGGTACTAACTATAGAAAACAGTGGGAAGTCCCAGATCGTGAATTTAAACCTAAATCTTGATTCCGATGATTTTTCCTTTGATATTGTCCAGCCCATTGATCTCATGCCCGGTGTTTCTTTGGATGCGGATATTATTTTTAATCCGGTCAATAGTGGTGGAACTAAGAATGCCACATTATCGATCAGTTCTGAGAATTGGGGCATTATCAAGCAAGTTCACTTAAAGGGCATTGCCAAATAAAAAAGGTCCGAAATAATCATGAAAAAGTTGATGGTACTGATAGTTTTTTTCTTTTCTTTTAAAGCAGGGATCTGTTTTTCACCGGCAGATACTATCACTCAAAAGGAATTGTTGCTCAAGCATACGATTCCTATGGCAAATATTTTTCAGGATCATAAAGTATATGCCGGTGTGTCGTTGAATCAAGTGATAATCAGTGCTGATTCTGTTAAGTTCAGCCTTGACGGGAATAACTACGAATTCCATTATCGTGGGATTGGGGCGAATTTCTCTCAAATCAGCGGGATTTCCAGGCGCCTTAATATTTATACACAGGACCATCAGGTTTTTTATATTGAATCATTTGGTTTTTTGGAACAATATAGTTTTAGAGGCGGAATCGGTAGTCATTTCCATGCCAATGCCAATATTACAGATTTCCATTTGACAGGCAGCTATGCATTTGAAAAGGAAAGAGAGTTGGGCCTTGAAATAGCGCAATTATTTGATTGGCAGCAGACAGACTTGCATTTTTTCTATCAACAGGCTTTCTGGAAAATTGCTTCTGTAAAAACAGGTATAGGTGTTCATTATTTGGCGGGTGATTTGGAATTATCCGATCGCTACACCTTTCCCGATGATGACCTAAGTTTTCGGTTGGATGCCTCCTTCTTTCAGACTTTATTTATTGAACCCGGAATTACTTTTCAGGCCGGGCGGTTTTTCATACATCAGGGGATTCGCTGTAATGCCGTTATTCTAAGCGGGCGACAAAAGGGCATTGCCTACCAGATCAGGCCTATACTCAGTCTTGATTATCGTTTTTTTTAGCGTGGATGATGCAGGTTAATTAAAATTATATCCCACCCCGACAAAAAGACTCATATCAAAGGAAGCACCAACGGGAGAATAATATATTTTCTGGTCGGTTATATTGCGAAGCATAAATTTTAAAGTTAGTTTTCTGTCCCATATATCTTTTCGAATGTTGATATCGATTCGATTTCGACTATCCAGGTGATGATTATATCGATAGCTTTCCCTGAAGGTTGAAAAGTATTCAATGCCGGTAATATTTTCATAGTCCGGCCAGCGGGTTTGTGAGGCGTGTTGAAGAACTATTTGCATGGAAAACCCTGAATTTGGACGATAGAGCAGTTGGTAATTGATCAGGAACTTTGGAATTCGCGACCAGGCATTGGTAAAACCATGGGTGTTACCATGGGATTTTTGCAAGGTAATGGCAAGTTTGCTGCGTAAAGCAACAGACTGCTGCCATTGCAATAAAGCGGTCAATCCCTGCAGAAATCCATCGGCTGGTTGATTAAGGACAGTTGGTGAATAAAAGGAAAATTCAGATGGATTAAAATGAAAGTCATAGGTAAAAAAGTTGTAATCCTGAAAATACCGGGTGAAGAGATTCATTTTAATGGAAAAATCCCGGTTCCAGTCATGATTGACATTGAGGTCAGCGGTATACTTTCGGTTTTGACCTTGTTTTGTGCTAATATTTATTTGCGGCGACAGATAGTTCCGTTGCAGCCAGAGATCATTAATGGTATAGTGAAAAATATTCCGGCCGGATGAGAGGACCAGATTATAATCGGTTTTGGAACCCACCTGATTTTGGATTGATAATAAAAATTGGTCATAAATTTCATCTTGATAGAGTTTAATGATTTCACTGATGTTGACCTGGCCCACGCCCGGCAGATTAAATTTGAAATCTAAAAAGCCCCCCGGAATGACACGGTTTTCGCGAGTCGTATTAATTGAAGATAGTAGCTTTTCAGTCCTCAGATGAAAGCCGGCTTTTTTCAGCACCGATTGCTTTTTGAATTGAAATTCGAGGGTGGATTGGCTTGTCTCCAGCCCGCTTTGATTTTCGCGAATGCCGGTACGCAATTTATTGTCGGTGTATTGGGTTTCATAATCCAAATTAAAATTGATGGCTAAACATCGGGAGATGTCCCTGTTTAAGGTGAACCCCAGGTAATTATTATAATAGTCCAGGGGAAATTCATGGCCACCCGGTTCATAGTATAAATACATATTGTCGGTTTTCAGCGAAGACAAAAGAAAAGAATATTGATTGTTAAGCAAAGTGCCCCTGGAATAGAGAGAGCCGCCGTATTCAATCAGCATCGGCCACTGCTTTTCCGTCTTAATCTGACGAATGCGATTGCGGGTTGACCAATCCGTATAAATATGCTGGCGGTAATGAAAAGCGGCTGACAGCTGATGACGCAGAAAATTATAGCCAAAGCTGCCGGAATAATCGGTTCCCGCTTTATCAACATTGGGAGAGGTTTTGGAGGTGAACCGGTAGGGCCCGGGATCTTTACTTTCATTACCGAGGATGATCATGTTTTTTAAATAATTTGTATTATCTTGCGGTTGGTGAGTATGAAATGAGATTGTACCGGCATTTCTGATCTGCCCGGATTGGTAATGTGGTGACAGAATAATTTTTATGGAATCAAGATTATTCAGATCAATTGGCAGTGAATTAATGCATTTCGCGCCGAGAAAGTTCATATTCATTTCATGGCCGTTAATCAGAATATTATAAGTTTGGTGCTGATAACTCTCCAGCCCATTAAAAGAAAAATAATTAAGAAACCCATGGTGGGTGGAAAAATTATTAGCGGAATGGCTTTGTAACAGGTCGCTGATGCGAAAGTGCCCTGCGGATTCTATATCTGCTTGTGTGAGTATTATCTTATTGGATGCGGTTCCGCCAAATAAAAGTGCACCAACAAGGCAAATTAACAGGCATACAACTGGTTTCATCTGAGAATATCCCCGAGCCAGTTTGAGTCATCGATATTAAAGGTCAGGCCGGCCTTTATATGACTGAATGTTAAGACTTCGTAAGTGAATATGATTTGCCGGCTGATCTCAACATTAAAAAGAACCTGTTCATTAACCGGTTTTTCGAGAAAACAGAAAATTTCATAGCTAATTTCACTTTCATATTTATTGTCACCGGATTCAATATCAAAATTCATCAGGTAATTGCCAAAACGAACTCCGGGCATTAACTGAAAGTTAAAGGGCAGGGGAAAATAGTACAACCAGCCCATGCTGATGAAATAGCTTTGATAATCAGGCCGATAGATTGTTTTACCGTGATAGGGCGTATAAGCCAGGCCAGCGGACAAAATTCCACGCATAAAGGGTGTCCGGTAAAATAGACTAAATCCATCGCCTGCTTGCCAAGATTGGTGAAAAGGCGTCCGGTTTATGCCCCGGTTTATTTGCACTGTGACCGCCATTTCAGAAAAAGCGTTTGGATCGGCACCGGATACAATAACAGTGGAAAACAGGATTAATATGATAATTTTTAAATGGCGCATTTAAAACTCAAAGCGTTGTTGGAACAATTTAATATTAGCAACGGAATATTTACAGAATTTTTCAAGCTTGGATGATTATATCTTCAATAAAATAAAAACAGGCCTTTCCCGTTAACCGGAAAAGGCCTGAAGCATAATATTTTAATTGCTTTTATTCTTCGTTGAATACTTTTGTTCTCAATTTGATAATTGTTCCGGTAGTGGGAACGGTGTATCTGTCACCCAGTACATCAACATTATCTCTGATGATAATGACCCAGGCGTAAGGATTGCCATATTCTTTAGCAGCGATATCATCCAGGGTTTCACCGCCTTTCACTTCATATTCATAAAAAGAATAGTTCAGTTCGGGAATATTTCCCACCGGTACATCTTTGAGTTTCAATGGATAGAACGGATAGATCAGATCAGGATTGCTGCCGACTTCCGACTTATTCCATTTATAAATGTCTTTCCACATAGATTTGTCATCATAGGCTTTATCAGCAATTTTAATCAGATAATCACCGGGTTTAATCATGTAATCCAAACTTTCAAAATGGGTTTTGGCTGGTTCTTCAACAATTTCTATCTCTTCAACTTCTTC
>CAZCHS010000019.1:17084-37056 GCA_964498725.1 uncultured bacterium
CTTCTTCTTCAACTTCCGGTTTTTCTATTTTAATGGGTTCCGGTGCTTCTTCTTTTTCCTTCACCACTCCCAGTCTGTAACTAATTCCCAGGCTGACGCTGACAAATTCATCATCAAGAAATTGTTCTACATTGGGTAAATGATCAATATCATCCTGCGTAATGTGATGATCTACAGCAGCAATGATATCCAGACGTTTATTAATGGGTATCTCCGCCCCCAGTCCCATGGTTAGAAAGGAACTGATTTTGCTATCATTGAAATAGCCGTTTTCCTGGCTGAAACTCATCACTGAGAAACCAAGTTTTAAATGGGGTTTGAAGTTCAGCGTTGGAAGCGGATAAATTTTACCATTCAGACCCAAAGACATAATATTGTTTGTCAGAACTGTTGGGTAATCAATTTTAACCTGGTCATAGGCCGTACTTAAATTAAGTGCAAAAAATTTGCCTATCTGTAAATCCATAAAGCCGCCTATGCCGGGACTTAGAATACCACTATTGTCATTATCATCCATGAAAGCCAAATAAGTGTTGAGATTTCCCAGAATACCCACTCGGGCCCTTGTCTTCCAGTCACCTGTTTCTGACTGGGCAAATACCATGCTGATCATCAGCAGGGGAATTAAAAAAATGCTAAGTTTCTTCATTGTCTACTCCTCGATTTTAATAGTATTGGTTACTCTTGTTAATGAAAAAAATGATAATTGACTATCTGAAATAATTAAACGATGTTAGTGTGATACAAATAATCAATTTCTGGAATCTTCATCTATTTAAAAAAAATACAACTTCAATTAATACTTTTCAAGTATATACAAACAATTTAGGCATAAATTATTAAAAATGCTAAATTGCAATCCTTGTATTTAATATTAAATATCCTTTGCATATATCTATGTTAAGATATATAATTGTATATTCCAATTAAATTTGGCTTAAAGTTTATTTTTTACTTCACTTTGATAAAGTAATTATTCATACTCCACTGTCATATTATAATCCCACTGGTCAAAATAAAGATTTCCTCCCCGCCATTCAACCTCACCCCGTTGAAAATCAACAGTTTCGCTGCGGGGCCATATTTTTTGTGGATAAAATTCCGTGGATATGTCATCATTGACGATCAGACGGTAAGCGTCAATTCCTGAAGTATAAAAATACCGGACATCATTATCGTCTGTATTTTGCAATGAAAAAGACATATCAACCGGTACCCAGCCGATTGCTGGATAATAGACTTCGGCCCAGTCGTGTAGATTGACTTCGCCGGGATGCATCATCCAGCCGCTTTGCCATTTGGCAGGAATTCCGGCATATCGCAGCATGGTAATCAGCAAGAGCGACTGCATGCCGCAATCACCGTGTTTGTTATTCAGCACGTATTCAGGTATGTTCCAAAAGGTGGAATATTCCAGGGCGCTGGCCCAGGGGATTGTTTTATCAATGTATTCGTAGATTTTTTTGACTTTTTGATAGGGGGAATCAAGCCCTGCCACAAGACTGTCGGTCAGGGATTGAATTTGACCGGAAAACACAATATGCGGCGCTTTTTCCGAGGTAAACTTTTTATAAAAATCGCTATCTTTAACATAATTACCAATTTCATATGTTGACATATCGTAATATTCAGCCCTTGATTCATAACTGATCTGCATTTCAAATTTTGTGGGTTTACCGGCTTCGGCGATTTTTTCCATATAGATTGAGCGTTGTTTATAGGTTTCCGGTGCGATGATGTAATTCTCAGCATTTGTTGCGATAAGTTTCACATTTTGCTGCCTGGGATTGTCTTCTCTTGGAAATGGCATCCAGCAGCGGATCGTTTCGCCGTCCGGCACTGCATCGGCATCAACAATAAGATTGTAATTAAATTTGATTTTAACCGGATTAATAAGATTTTCATTTTCCTGTTTGTACTTATCAAGGATTTTTGCTGTATGTTCCAGGCAAAATTCTTTTAAGTTGTCTTTTTGTTTGCCGTCGACTGACTGCTTAACTTTTTTGGCTTCCTTGTCAATTCTGAAAAGATTGGGTACTGCATTGTAGAAATACCGTTTTTCACCATCGATAACGCGCATTTCCAGGGCCTTGCTTTTCTCCCATTTTCGCAGCATTTCATCAGTTAGTTGCGGATAGTATTTTAATAGCTTTTCGCGAACATTTTCTTCGGTTTTACTGAAGTCGCGTTTAATGCGGCGCATCAGGTCTTTTTTAAATCTCAGATCGATCAGTGTTGTATCGGCAGTTTTTGGATCTGTTTTCAATTGGTTGATCAGTTTCAGGGCACTATCAAAGTTGCCCTGCTGAATATGTTGGTCGATTTGTTCAATGGTATTATTTTGTTTAGTCTTTGTCATTGTTTTAGAATTGGTTTTGGGTTCACAATTTACAATCAAAAATAAACTTAAAAGAATAATGGTAAGAAACCATGAAAAATTTTTGATAAACAGTTTTGGTAAATACATAAAAAATCCCCTTAATTTTGATCCTAGCATAAATTTGATAATTATAAATTAGAGGATAAAAAGTTGAAAAGAAAGTATTTTTTATAAGTTAATTAAGTTTCCGAACTAATTTTTCTTTGTAAAAATGAAAAATTCTTTTAATATATCAGCAGGTTTTTGATTGAGATTGCCAAGGTGAAGGTATATTGAAAATTTTAATGTTAATTTAGGCTGCTTTTAATGAAGATTAAGAAAATTTTTATCGGATTGTTTTTTATTGCCTTATCCAGTTGTTCACTGGTACGCACGACTTCTCTTCAAATTGAAAATATCACGCCGTTGGAACAAAAAGCTGCCGACAAAGCCCAGGCTGCTTTTTATGATCTTCGGCAGGATCTCTTTTTTAACCCGGTTATTGGCCTCGCCAGGATAGATTCCATTGAGGTCAATCAGCATAACCGGAATATTCAGTTGTTTTTTAATAAAGAACTCTCTTACCTGCCCTTTAGAGTAAAAAATGTTGATAAACTTTACCAAACACTGTATGAAGGTCTGGGATGGCGATTCAGGAAGTATTCTTTGGAGATTTTTACAATCAAGACACCTGTGGAGCAGCTGGTGCCAAATTTTTTTCGTGACGATACCACAGCGATTGATTACAGCCGTATACCATACCCGGACAGAGATGATATTCCTCTTGTTCGACGGAAAAACTGGAAAGTCGCGCCAACTCACGGACTAAACCAAAAACATATTGCCCTATGGCATAGCCACGGCTGGTATTACAGCAATTCAATGGACCGCTGGGAATGGCAGCGTCCCCGTTTGTTCCAAACTGTCGAAGACCTTTTCCCTTTTGCTTTTGTTGTTCCGTACCTTGCGCCAATGCTGGAAAATGCCGGCGCCAATGTTTTTCTGCCCCGGGAACGGGACTGGCAAACAGAGGAAGTTATTGTTGATAATGATTCATCACAATATAATAGTTTATACCGGGAAATTGTTAATCAGGATCATAAGCCTGAAATGGGAGAAGAAAAGGGGTTTGCCCTGGGGTTAGCGCCCTATACTACCGGAGAGAATCCCTTTGAAAATGGCAGTTACCGAGTATTTCCCGCCACTGCCGACACTTCACTGAAAATTCAATGGATACCCGATATTCCTGAGGACGGTAAGTACGCCGTCTATATTTCTTTTCATCATTCCCCGGAAAATGTCAGTGATGCCAGCTATCGAGTTTTTCATTTAGGCGGTGAAACAGAATTTTTGATCAATCAAAAAATGGGTGGAAAAACCTGGATATACCTGGGAAAATTCATGTTTGCGAAAGGGGTAAACCAGGCCACCGGCCGGGTTGAGTTGGCTAGCAATTCCGAAACACCCGGTGCTATGATCACTGCTGATGCTGTTCGTTTCGGCGGTGGTATGGGTGATGTTAAACGGGGTAATTCCATCAGTCACCGGCCACGTTTTGTCGAAGGCGCCCGCTATTATCTGCAATATGCCGGGATGCCCGATACCCTGATCTATCACATGAATGATAATAAAAACGACTATAATGACGATTATACCAGCCGTGGTGAATGGGTCAATTATATGACCGGCGCACCAAACGGGCCCAATAAAGACCGCGATAATGCCGGGCTTGGAATACCCATTGATCTTTCCTTTTCCTTTCATACCGATGCCGGCATTAATGATAAACAGGTCGTTGGCACTTTGAGTATTTACAGCTTGCAGGATATACGTGACAATATTCGGTTTCCAAAAGGATATTCCCGGTTGGCCAATCGCGATTATGCCGATATCGTCCAGACGCAGATCGTTGAGGATGCGCGGCAATTATATGATCCCAGCTGGGCCAGGCGGTCACTTTATATTGGCAAATACAGTGAAGCCTATCGTCCCAATGTGCCGTCAATGCTATTGGAATTATTATCCCACCAGAATTTTCTGGATATGAAATTTGGTTTGAATCCCAATTTCCGCTTTGATATTAGCCGCTCAATCTATAAAGGAATGTTGAAATACCTGGCCTCCTCCCATGACTTTGAATATATTGTTCAGCCGTTACCAGTTGATCATTTTCAAGCCACATTCACCGGTCAGCAGGAAGTGACATTGCGCTGGAAACCGGTTATGGATAAGCTTGAGCCTACGGCAAAACCGGAAAAATATATTCTTTATACCCGAATTGATTCAATGGATTTTGATAATGGCATTCTGGTGGATGGACCGGAATATATTTTTGCAGATATGGAGCCCGGCGTTCAGTACAGTTTCAAAGTCACTGCAGTTAACCAGGGCGGCGAGAGCTTTCCTTCTGAGATACTTTCGGCATGCTGGGTTGAAAATGCCAAAGACCGTGTGCTGATTGTCAATAACTTCGATCGAATTTCTGCGGCAGAAACCGTCAGACAGGGAAACTTTCACGGCTTTACGAATTTTTATGATGAAGGTGTTCCGGATAAATATGATATCGGATTTACCGGAACTCAGCATGATTTTGACCGTGATTCAAAATGGCTGACCAATGATTATCCCGGCTGGGGAGCCAGTCATGGAAATTATGAAACCCGGATCATTGCCGGTAATAGTTTTGATTATCCTTATATTCATGGGAAATCCCTGGTTGCCAATGGCTATTCCTATGTATCAGCCAGTGACGAAGCTGTGGAAAACGGCGACCTTTCCCTCCTGGATTATACTCTGGTGAACATGATCTATGGAGAAGAAAAATCCACTCCCTATTCTCCTAAAATCGATTCCACTGTCTACCCGGTATTTACCCCCAAAATGATGAAACATATTACTGATTATTGTAATAATGGTGGAAATATGATCATGACCGGCGCTTATTTGGGCTCTGATAATTTTGCGACCCCCCTGGATTCCTCGGAGTACACCGATTTCGCCAGAAATATTTTGAAATACAATTATGGCACAGACCATGCCGCCAAAAGCGGTGAATTTTACACTGCCGGTGAAAAACGGCAGTTGTTTCATTATAATAACCGGTTTTCAGACAAAATCTATAAACTGGAAGCCCCCGACGCCATCGCTCCGGCCCGGGATTCCGGTGCGGAAATGCTGCTGCGCTTTTGTGATAATGAATTCGGCGCCGGAATTTGGTACAGAGGCAATTACGGCCTGGTAATTTCTACGGTGCCCTTTGAAACGGTCCAAAGCCAAGCCGGCAGAGACCGGTTGATGTCAATATTTTTAAACAAATTAAACAATCAATAATTGGAGAAATATTAAATGAATCAGCCTAAAGATCGCAGTAATATCCTGACTGAAAAAAGAAATCCGAAAAGTGATAAAATCGACACCCTTTCCACTAAAGAGATTATCTCTTTGATGAATGAAGAAGACCAGAAAGCGCTTGATGCGGTTAAAGCAGCCATTCCGGAAATTACCCAGGCAGCTGATATTGTTTATGAAGCCTTTAGCAATGGTGGCCGCCTCAGATATGCCGGCGCCGGAACCAGTGGCAGACTTGGCGTTTTGGATGCCAGTGAATGTCCGCCGACTTTTTCTGTTGATCCTGATCTGGTACAGGGATTCATTGCCGGTGGTTATGACGCCTTGCGCAGCGCTATTGAAGGCGCTGAAGATTACGAGGAAAAAGGCATGGAAGATTGCAAAAAATATGGCCTTAAAAAGGGTGATGTGCTGATGGGCATTGCCACCGGTGGCACTACGCCTTATGTTCATGGCGCTATAAAATACGCCAATTCCATCGGTTGTAAGACAATCTTTTTTACCTGTACTCACAAAGAAGACCTGGGACTGAAGGCTGACGTAACGATCGAAGCATTGGTGGGGCCGGAGATCATTACGGGGTCTACCCGCCTGAAAGCCGGTACGGCAACAAAAATGGTACTGAATATGATCACAACCACAGCAATGGTAAAATGGGGCAAAGTCTATGGCAATTATATGGTCGACCACATGGCGATCAATGAGAAACTGGTAGATCGCGGCACCCGAATTATATCCGAGCTGGCAAATATTGACAGGGAAGCGGCTTATCAATATTTATTAAAGGCCAATAAACATGTCAAAGAAGCAATCGTCATGGCAAAACTGGATATCTCCCTGGAAGAGGCCCGTAAACGTATTGCCGAGCATGACGGATTCATCCGTTTTGCTGTGGACAAATAGAGAAAAATTTTTATCTGTTTTGATAGTTTGTGTTATTTACTAACATTGGGAAAAGATGAATTTTTGCAATTTAAAAAATAAAGATAAATTAACTGTATTGGGATTGATGTCCGGCACTTCTCTGGACGGGCTGGATATTTGTCTTGCGGAAATTTATTATAAAAACCAAAAATTAAATTCCAGAATTATCAAATTTGAGTCTGCAAATTATTCTCAATCTTTTAAAGGTTATTTAAGTCAACTGCCCGAAGGAAATATTCCGCTCATCTGTGAAGCAAATTTTAAAATTGCCGAAGAATGGGCAGAATTGATCCGGCAGTTTTTCAGCACGAATAAAATTAACCCAAAAGATATCGACCTTATCGGCTCTCATGGTCAAACTGTCTGGCACATTGACGGTCAGTCAACCTTGCAGATCGGCGAAGCCTCAGTACTGTCCCGGTCCTTTGGGATTCCCTGCATTGCGGATTTTCGCGTCATGGATGTCGCCGCTGAAGGGTCTGGCGCGCCCCTGGTGCCTTTCGTGGATTATCTCTGGTTCAAGAGCATAAAGAAGAACACCTTGATGTTAAATATCGGCGGCATTGCAAATTTTACAATTATTCCTGCCGACTGTAAATCTGTCGATGAGATTTTCGCCCTGGATACAGGGCCGGGAAACGGATTGATCGATGCTGCCGTCCAAATTGTCACAGAGGGACAAATGGATTTTGATAAAGACGGAGAAATTGCTGCCAAAGGAAAAATCATTCCGTCATTGCTAAACAGGTTGATGGCCCACCCGTATATTGAAAAAAAACCACCAAAATCCACCGGTAAAGAAGAGTTCGGCAAAAATTATGTTCTGGAAATTATCAGGGAAGAAAATATTCAATCCGAAGATGCCTTCCGGAACCTGGTCACAACACTGACCTATTTTACAGCAAAAACTATTTATAAGGGGTATAAGGATTATTTTGCAAAAAAATATCCGGTTCATCAAGTTGTCGTCAGTGGCGGCGGTGCACAGAATCCGGTGATCATGAAATATCTTAAAGAATTATTTACAGAAACGAAATTTATGGAAGCGGAAGAATTTGGGATTGATGCTGCCGCCAAAGAAGCTCATGCTTTTGCTGTATTAGCGGCCATGCGGGTCTGGGAAGTCCCTGCAAATGTACCCAATGTGACCGGTGCGAAAGAGCCGGTGCTGCTCGGAAAAATAATATATTGATATATCGAATAATGAAGGAGTCATAGTGAAAATTATTGTACCTATCAAACAAGTGCCGGAAACCAGCAATGTGAAAATGGACCCGGAAACCGGTACTATGGTCAGATCGGGTGTTGAACCTATTGTAAATCCCCTCGATCTCTATGCTGTTGAAGAAGCAGTGCGATTAAAAGCTGAGTATGGCGGTGAAATTATCGCAATTACCATGGGGCCGCAAGGCGCCGCCAAAGCCCTTCGTGAAGTGATCTCTATGGGCTGTGATCGGGGAATCTTATTAAGTGACAGAAAATTTGCCGGCGCTGATACCTGGTCCACTTCTTATGTGCTGGCTGAAGCCATTCGAAAAATTGGTGATTATGATGTCATTCTCTGTGGTGAACGGGCTACTGATGGCGATACAGGACAGGTGGGCCCCGGCATCGCGGCCTGGCTGGACATTCCCTTTTCCACTTATGTGAGCCAAATTTCCGAAGTCAATGAAAATAAAATAACTGTTAAGCGAATAGTTGAGCACGGCTATCAGTTGGTTGAGGTGCAAAAGCCAACTCTAATCACTGTGGTCAAGGAAATTAATTTTCCGCGTTTGCCGACACTGGACGGAAAAATCAGATCCAAAAACGTAGAAATACCGGTATGGGGGCCGGATGATATCAAGGCCCTTCCGGAAAATCTCGGTCTGACAGGTTCCCCCACCAGAGTCGTCAAAATTTCCAAACCAAAAGTCAGTCGTGACGGTGAAAAATATACACCTAAAACTGATCAGGAAATGGAAGAAGTTGTCGACAGAATAATTGAATTTTTTGAAGAAAAAGAAATATTGTAGAGGAGCAACCATGGAATACAAAGGAGTCTGGATACTTGGAGAACAGGAACGTGGAAAAATTCAATCGGTTTCCTATGAATTGTTAAAAAGGGGAAAAATCCTGTCTGAAAAACTTGACGTTGATCTGGTTGCAGTTGTCCTCGGATACCAGGTTAGTCCGGAAGAGTTAAATACACTCATTCATTATGGCGCGGACAAAGTAATTTATATTGACAACCCGGTGTTTGAAAATTTTTTGCCCGATCCTTATATCAAAACCCTGACAGAACTGATCAAAAAATACGGGCCGGAAGTATTGATCGCCAGCGCCACATCCACCGGGCGAACAGTGGCCCCGGCAGTGGCGATTAAATGTCATGCCGGACTGACGGCTGACTGTACCGGGCTGGATATCGAAGAAGGAACCAGAAATTTGATCCAGACACGGCCGGCTATTGGTGGAAATATTTTAGCAACGATTAAATCACCTGATCACAGGCCGCAAATGGCCACTGTCAGGCCTCATTCCAATCAGCCAATGGAACCTGATCCCGAAGCCAAGGGTGATGTGATCTACGAGAAGGTTAATGCTGACAATCTGACTACAAGAACCAGGCAGATCGCTTTTATCGAATCAAAGGAAGAAGGGGCTAATATTCAGGATGCTGAAATCATTGTTGCCGGTGGAAAAGGATGCAAAACCGAAGAAAATTTCAAATTGATCGGCGAGTTGGCTAGAATACTCAATGGCGCTGTTGGTGCCAGTCGTGAAGCTGTGGATTTCGGCTGGGTCAAATATCCTCATCAGGTAGGGCTCAGCGGCAAAACCGTTAGTCCCAATATGTATGTGTGCAGCGGTATTTCCGGCGCTGTCCAGCATTTGGCCGGCATCAAGACCGCTCATAATATTGTGGCGATCAATAATGATCCCGACGCTCAGATTTTTCAACTGGCGGATATCGGCGTTGTGGCTGACATGTTTGACCTGTTACCCTTGTTGATTGAAAAATTAAAATCCAGATTAAATAAATAATCTTTTAGGAGATAAAATGCCTGAATATAAAAAAGTAACTAAAGATATTATTAAAAAACTCATAAATATTCTCGGTGAGCGATATGTCATTCATGATGATCCGGAAAAACTGGAAACCTATTCTCATGATGAAATTACCGATACCAAATATCATCATATGCCGGAAGTGGCGGTGAAGCCGAAAAATGCTCAGGAAATTGCCGAGATCATGAAATTGGCGAACCAGGAGATGGTTCCGGTAACGCCCCGTGGCGCCGGCAGCGGCTTGTCCGGCGGCGCAGTGCCGGTTTTTGGCGGGATTGTTATTTTATTCGACAGAATGAACAAAATTTTAGAGATTGATAAAACCAATATGATGGCGGTTGTGGAACCCGGTGTCATTACCAATGAACTTAACGAACAGATAGAGGAAGACGGACTCTTTTTTGCCGGCTATCCCATGAGTGTGGAATCCTGTAATATTGGCGGCAACCTGGCGGAAAATGCCGGTGGCGGCCGGGCTGTTAAGTATGGTGTCACCGGGCGTTATATTATGGGAATAGAAGTGGTGACGCCGGAAGGTGAAATCATTAATTTGGGCGGTAAACTGATGAAAAATGTTGTCGGATACGATCTCCTGAAATTAATGATCGGGTCTGAAGGAACCCTGGGAATTTATACAAAGGTCATTATTAAGTTATTGCCCCTGCCGAAAGCGCGGGTAGATTTGCTGGTACCTTTTGAAGATCCCGAAAGAGCAATCGCAGCTGTTCCCAAAATCATGACGGAATCAGGAATTATTCCCACTGCCATTGAATTCATGGATAAACTTTCCTTTGAAACCTCTTATAAGTTTCTGAATGAGCATTTTTCCCACGATGACGCTGGCGCCATGCTTCTGATTGAAATCGACGGCCCTGATACCGGACAACTGGAAAAAGAATATGAAATGGTAGGGAAACTCTGCCAGGAAAATGGCGCTTTGGAGGTCTATGTCGCGGACAATCATACCACGATTGAACGGGTCTGGCGGGTTCGTCGCAATATTGCCGAAGCCTTTATGGTTTATTCACCGGTACAAAGCCTGGAAGACATTGTCGTACCCATCGGCAATATTCCCAAAATTTTGCATGATATTCGCGATATTGCGGAAAAACATGATGTGCTCCTGCCGACTTATGGCCACGCCGGTGATGGAAATCTTCATGCCACAGTGGTAAAAAAACAGGATATGTCCATGGAAAAATGGGAAGAAACACTACCCCTGGTCCTCAAAGACCTGTATGCAAGAACCTATGATTATGGCGGTACCATCTCCGGTGAGCACGGGATTGGCCATAAACGTAAGCAATATATGGTTGATAGCATGGGAGCGCCGGCTGTTGACATTATGAAGCGGATCAAAAAAGCCTTTGATCCGAACAATATTTTAAACCCAGGAAAAATTATTGACATGTAACATTCTTTCCTCCTTCGGCTCCCGGACTTTTCCGGGAGCCTTGATTAAAGGAATGTCGAGAAAGGAGTCACCATTGAAAAAAATTATATTTGTGTTAATAACAATTTCTATCAGCCTGGCTTTTGCTGAAATTGAAACCAGAGTGAAGCCTGGAATAGATGTATTACTGGCGGAACAACTGGATTGGGTGAAAGGAAAAAACGTGGGCCTCATCACCAATGCCACCGGTGTTAACAGTCAGTTGCAATCTACCATTGACCTGCTTCATGATCATCGGGATGTCAACCTGGTGGCAGTTTTCGGGCCGGAACACGGCGCTCGTGGAAATGTCCATGCGGGAGATAAAATTGATGATATTCTGGATGAGAAAACCGGTATCAGAATTTTCAGCCTTTACGGGATTAACAGAAAACCCAGTCAGGAAATGTTGAAAAATGTGGACGTTCTGCTATATGATATTCAGGATATCGGCTGTCGGTCTTACACCTATATTTATACCATGTCATATTCCATGGAAGCCGCCCGGGAGAGTAATATTCCCTTTATCGTGCTTGATCGTCCTAATCCGTTGGGAGGTGAACTGGTTGATGGCCCGATACTGGAGAAGCAGTATAAATCCTTTGTGGGCATGTATCCGATTCCTTATGTTTACGGCCTGACCTGTGGTGAAATAGCGAAATTTTTTAATAAGGAATATGATATTAATTGTGATCTGAAAATCGTTAAAATGAAAGGCTGGAAGCGGGAAATGACTTTTGAAGATACGGGATTGCAATGGATACCCACTTCACCCCATATTCCCCATGCGATTTCCGCCCTTTATTATCCCACCACCGGCATCATTGGCGAATTGCATACGCTGGATATCGGCATCGGCTACACCAATCCCTTTGAATTTTTAGGCCAGACCTGGATCGATGGCAGTGAACTGGCGGAAGAATTGAACAGTCGCAAAATCGACGGCATTTATTTTCGACCGATATACTATACACCCTATTATTTCAAAAATGAAAAGAAACACTTGCAGGGAGTTCACCTGCATATTTATGACGATCAAAATTTCAAGCCGGTGGAAGCCCAGATACACATGTTAACCGCGGTTAAAAAACTCTACCCCGATCAGGATATTTTTAATCCAACCCGCAATGCCATGTTTGATAAAGTTGTCGGCCTGTCTGATCTGCGCGAAGATATCAATAAAGGTGTTACAGCAGAGGAAATTATCAATGCCTGGCGTAAAGATTTGAAAAACTTCAAAGAAAAAAGTAAAAAATATTATTTGTATGATTAGTTAAAATATGGTTTATTATTGAGATGTCTGATTCAATTCAAAAATATTCAAAAGTGATTGCAGAGATCAATCTGGATAACCTGGTCTATAATCTGGAGCAGATACGTAAGCAGGTCTCCCCGGCTGTTGTAATGGGCGTTGTCAAAGCCGATGCCTATGGCCATGGGGTTATTCCGGTAGCCAAAGCTTTGGAAAAGGCGGATGTGACCTTTTTTGCTGTCGCTCGTATTAAAGAAGCGCTGGAATTGAAACAAGCCGGTATCAATGGCAGGATTTTAATCTTTGGACGGTTGGAAGCCGCTGATATTGAAGTCGCCATTGCCAATAACTTTCGCTTTACTCTGACTAATCCAAGGGATTTGGCTGTGATTAATGACATTGCTGAGAAATCGGGTAATCCGGCTATCATTCACATCAATATCGATTCCGGAATGGGCCGGGTGGGTATTTTTCCGAAAGAGGTGGACGCGCTGATCACCGGCATCAAAAAGTCCGGAAATATTGAGTTTGAAGGCATCTATTCCCATTTTTCAACCTCGGATACAGAGGATAAAGCTTTTGCACTGCAGCAATTTGATACATTTTTGCAATTGCTGAGGAATTTTTCCGACCATCAGATTAATTTTCCGGTCATTCATATGGCCAACAGCGGCGCCATCCTGGACCTGCCTGATGCCTATAAAAATATGTTCAATTGCGTTCGTGCCGGGATTATTCTATATGGATGTTATCCGTCGGTAGAAACCACGGAATCGGTAGAAATTAAACCGGTGATGACAGTAAAAACAAAAGTGCTGGAAATCCGTGAAATGGAACCGAACCGGCCGGTCAGCTATGGATTGCGCTATTACACCAAAGAAAAAACCAGAATTGCCGTACTACCCATTGGGTATGCTGACGGTATCAGCCGCATTTTTACCAATAAGGGGAAGGTGATGATCAATGGTAATTTGTACCCGATCGTGGGAACAGTGACCATGGATCAGATCATGGTAGCAGTGGACAATAAAGTCCACGAAAGTGATGCGGTGATATTTTGGGGCAATGATAACGATAAAATCTTAAAACCCAGCGATGTTGCCGACTGGGTGGGTACTATTTCTTATGAATTGTGTACCTCAATTACAAAACGAGTATTAAAAATCTATAAAACAAAACAATAGGAGTCGAAACTATGGAAATTTTTAATGATAAAAAAGTAAGTGTAATTTTATTTCACGGAGAAAAATTAGCCTATGGCCGTGAAGGATTTGTTGAAATTTTGAAATCTCTGAAAAATCAGAATAAGCAATTTGCCGACGTGACAATTATCACTGACTCATCTTTTGATACCGGTGACTGTCAAATGGAAAATGTCAAGGTACAAAAGGGGAACCTGGAAGGGATCTCGGCAGAATTGAAAAAAGCGGTTGACAATGCCGATGGTGATTATATCACTGTTATTGACAACAGAAAATCTGTGGTACTGCTCAAACAAGCTTACACCGAAACCATGGTGATGACCATGGCCAGAAAACCGGAAGCCGGGATGGTTTACGGTGATTATGATCTGAAAACCGATTCCGGTATTCAGGAAAAACACCTGCTGAAACATCACATCGGGCGTGTACGTGACAATATGGATTTTGGCAAAGTCTATTTTTACAAAAAAGAGTTATTGGCAGAAGCCATTGATGAAAATGTAAAATACAAAACCTTTTATGACATTCGCCTGAAAGTATCTGAAAAAAGCGAACTGGTGCATCTGGCCAACCGCTATTCCGGTTCTCTATCTGTGATTGTCGACCAGGGCAAAAGCGCCAATGTTTTTGACTATCTGCTGGACAGCAAAGAAAGCCAGTTGGAAGCGGAAAAGATCGTTACCGAACACCTGAAACGAATCGGCGCATATCTGGCACCCGGGGCCAATTACCGTGAACGTCAGGAAGAAGATGCGGAACTGGCGGCTACTGTCGTTATTCCCGTGGGACAGCGACCGGAATTTATTGGCGCTGCTTTGGATAGTGTATTGAAACAGACGGTACAGAATATTGAAGTTCTGGTCATGGTAAATGGCGGTCCGGATGATCCTACCGCTGCGGAAGTAAAAAAATACATGAAAGGCGGCGAAAAATATGATGACAGCAAACCGGAAGTCAGACTGAAAGTTGTTGATGTCAATAATATTGGTCTCTGCCTTAATATGGGCGCGGAACTGGCGCGTGGTAAATATTACGTCCAGTTGGATTCCGATGACAGGCTGAAACCCGACGCGGTTGAAAAAGTGATCAAAACCTTTGAATCCGATAAAAATATCGGTATGGTCATCGGTTCCTACGAAGTTTGGGAACTCAAAGATAATGGCGAATATGAACGCATGAAAGAAATTCCAGTGGTGACTCATGATGAATGGACGGAAAAAAACGGTCGCAATAATCTGCTCAGGATCAATGGCGCCGGCGCTCCCCGTTGTATACCTTTCAGTATCATTAAAGAAGTGGGCTATTTTGATATGAATGATATACCCCATGCCCGCAATTACGGCGAAGATTATGACATGGTCAGCCGCATCAGTGAAAAATATAGTGTGGGGCGGATTTTCGATCCGATCTATGAAGTGGTTCGTCATGCCGGTGGTACTGATCATAATATCGATGAAATCACTGTGAACCGGAATGACAGCGCCAAAGATTATATGCGCAAGGAAGCCATTGAAAGAAGAATTGAAATCAATAAAAAATTAAAATAAAGCTTAAGGGAGCAAAAAACAATGGATAAAGAATTCTTACTCGTCGGTCTGGATGGTGGCGCCACCAAGGTAAATGGCTGGACAATAGACGTGGTGGATGGTGAATTTGAAATGGGAGACCACAATTACGCGGTTTCCTATCATGAATTCACCGGTTACTCGGACAAATTTCAGGCCACAGATATTCAGCGGCAATTAAAAGAATTTCAATCAGGCCGCATTAAACCGGGAAAAAAAGAAACCCGGCAGGGCGAAGCTTATGTGGAAGCTGCTGCTGAAGTGGTGCTAAAGCTGGTTAAAAAAAGCGGTGTCAAAAGAGTACTGATCGGCGAAGGAATGCCCGGTCTGAAAACCGCGGATAAGCGCGGCATTGCAGTAATGGCCAATGGGCCGCGGATCATCAATTACTGCGATATGATGGAAAAGATTTTAAAGAGTTATAATATTGACCTGGTGGAGCCGATTGCGGAATTAGGCAGTGATGCTTTTTATTGTGGTATTGGTGAAGAATATGCCAGGGAAGGACAGTTTAAAAATGTCGATAATTCCTACTACCTTGGCGGTGGTACCGGTGCGGCCGATGCTCTGAAACTGGACGGAAAACTTGTTTCACTGGACGATATTAAAGCCTGGTTTATAAAAACATGGGAATTGAAAAATGAGAAGGGCCTCTCTCTGGAAAAATGCGCCTCGGCTAAAGGAATTCAACAAATTTATGGCAACTTTATCGGCATGACGGTGGGTGAATTGAATAAAAAAGAAATTTATCCTCTGAACATTCGTGAACGGGCATTGGCAGATGAAAAGCCGGCGATTAAAACCTTTGAAATTCTGGCGGAAAACCTGGCCCTGTTGATCTATGAACGCCTGACAACGATTTATGCCGGATGGCAAGGATTATTTTCTTTTGTCAATCCCAACCGCACGGTACCCGGCAAAGAACATGATTATAAGGGTACTTTGCTGGATTCTGTTATTATCGGGCAGCGGCTCGGTGACTTGTTTCATGTTTCCAAAGATGACAATCTCCTCTGGCAGCCCTTTTTTCAGCGTCTCTCTTATCTGATCATGAAATCTGATGTGCTAAACGTAGAGGCTAAAGAATATTACTGCCCCGGTGACCAGTTTGACCAAAAATTATTGGTCATTTCAAAATTGCGTGAAGCGCCGGCACTGGGCGCGGGAATTGACGCTTATTTGACTTATACAAATAACAAAAGCTATTAAGAAAGGACAAATATGCTGACGCCTGACAGAATACCAACAGCAGAACCAAATATTCGCGTGGGTATTATTCTGCCTGAGGATAATCTTAAAGAAGTGCTTGTTGAAATACCTGATAGCCCGCAGTACCTGATTATCAATAATAAACAGGAAAAATATCAATTGAATGCCGGCGATATGATCCGTGTGAATAATTGTGAAAATCTCTGTACCCTCAGTGTCAATGATAAAGTCATTGACACTGATGAGCTTTGGAAAATCGTTCCAAATGATGATATTATTATGGACAACAAAGTCGGATTAAAAGTGATAGGTGTCATATCGGGCCGCTCTTTTCATTGGAAAAAGAAAATTGATGTTTATCTGTCTGGTATCATCGAGATTAAAGATGTAAAAGGGAATCTTGTGCTGGTCAATGAATTGCCTATCGAAGAATATCTGATGTGCGTGGCCACCTCGGAGATGGGCCGCGAATGTCCCGGAGAACTGATCGAAAGTCAAACCATTACCGCGCGATCGTGGATGCTGGCCAATGTAGAACAGAAACATATTCATCTGGGCTTTGATGTCTGCAATGATGATTGCTGTCAACGCTATCAGGGAACCACACATTTAAGCAAACAATCCATTGAAGGGGCGATGAATACACGGGGAAAAGTCCTGATGTACAATGGAGATATCTGTGATGCCCGCTATTCCAAAAGTTGTGGCGGTGTGATGGAAACCTTTGAAAATGTCTGGGAAGATACACCGCTGGATTATATGCAGCCTTTGCCCGATGCGCCGGAAAATTATGAAAATGCTAACCTGCCGCTGGACAGTGAAGAAAAAGTCCGCAACTGGATCGAAACAGTCCCCAATACTTTTTGCAGTCCTCATACCATTCCTGAAGATGAATTGAAAAAATACCTTGGTAGCGTGGACGAAGAAGGCAGTTATTTCCGCTGGGAATTTGAATATACTCAGCAGGAAATGACAGATTTACTGAATAAAAAACTCAACCTCCGGGCCGATAAAATATTGGCGATTACACCGGTCAAACGCGGCTATTCCGGACGACTGATAGAAGTTGAGGTTAGTTATAAGCAGGGGAGTGAAACAAAATCCAGTATTGTTGAAGATCAGTATGATATTCGCGATACATTCAACGAATCATTCCTCTACAGTTCCGCATTTGTGGTGGATGTGGAAGGTGGGGAAATACCTGATAAATTTATCCTCAAAGGTGCCGGCTGGGGACATGGCGCCGGCTATTGTCAGATCGGCGCGGTGGGTATGGCATTGAAAGGCTACACTACCCAGGAGATTGTATATCATTATTTTCCGGGTTCGACACTGAGGAAAATCTATAAATAAAAGGTAACTACTCAGGTATCTCACGGCTGTAAAGGATAGTTCCTATTATCCTAATTATAGGTGTGACAAGTTAGAATTAGAATATGACAATGGGAATTGTCATCTACAAGGACATGTAAGGTCCCTGAGTAGTTACAATAAAAGAAGGAAAGCAATCGATGAATAATTTGAAAAAGCGAAATCCCTGGAGCTGGGTGCCATCGCTCTATTTTGCCGAAGGTATTCCCTATACGATCGTCATGGTTGTCTCTGTGGTGATGTACAAAATGCTGGGAATTTCCAATACTGATATCGCGTTATACACCAGTTTATTATATCTGCCCTGGACCATCAAACCCCTGTGGAGTCCGATCATTGACAATCTCAAAACCAAACGGTGGTGGATACTCATCATGCAATTTGTTTTGGGAATCCTGTTCGCCTGTATCGCTTTGACGATTCCGACCACAAATTTCTTCAGAATAACAATTGCTTTTCTCTGGTTAATGGCTTTTACATCGGCAACTCATGATATTGCCGCCGATGGTTTTTATATGATTGGACTGACGGAAGGGGACCAGGCTCTGTTCAATGGGATTCGGTCAGCTTTCTATCGTGTGGCAATGTTAACCGGTCAGGGCGTATTTGTGATCTTGGTTTCCATTCTGATCAATGTTTCCGGTATGGAGAAAGTCTCGGTTGCGGTGAACGCTGTTCCGGCTGAAAAATCTATGGAGAGCGTTGCCACGGAAGATTTAGGCACTGATGAAAAACAGGGAGAAATGCACTTAATTATTGAACCGCAGGAACTGAATATTCCTATTAAGCGAGTTTCACCCGAATATGCCGATTCTGTAATTTCCGCAGCCAAAGAATGGAATATTGACCAGGGACAACCCGACCCTGATAAACCAAAAATTGCCAAGACCCAACAGGCGGGAATAACTGTGGAACAACAGGTGAACAGTCCAAATTTTCTGGAAAAATGGCTGAAGAAAAATTTTGGCGTGAAAAAGCCTGAGGTCACCGGTTATACCGGTAATGTCGGGGAAGTCTATTTTCGCCTTTCCAAAAAACCGGAAAAAGATAAAGATGTGGTGGTCACTTTTGGTCAGGACCGGGGTGATAAGAGTATTAAATTGGTTCATGGATTGCGCTTTGAATTTGATGAGGACAACTGGAATAAACCTGTGAAGGCGGTTATTCAGTTAGATAAATCACTGGAAGAAAAATCCGCGGCCTATTTTGACGCTGAATCCGGTAATGTCAGAATGGCCTGGACTGTCTTGTTTTTTGCACTTTCGGGAATGTTTTTTATCTTTTGGCTGGCCCATAAATTTACATTGCCGGATGTAGAAATTCCGCAACAGGAAGATTCGGTTATTGATGCGATCAAGGATTTTTTGACAACTTTCGCCTCCTTTTTCAAAAAGGAAAATATCGGCCTGGCTATTGTCTTTCTGCTGCTATTCCGGTTGGGAGAATCACAACTGGTGAAATTATCAGCACCTTTTATGCTGGATGCCCGTGAAGTGGGCGGCCTGGGCCTGACAGCCGGGGAATATGGGCTGACCTATGGAACCATCGGTTTGATCTTTTTGACACTGGGTGGCATTCTCGGTGGTATGGCGGTTTCAAAATACGGATTAAAAAAACTGATCTGGTGGTTTGCGGTGATGATCAATGTGCCTAATGCAGTGTATATCTATCTTTCTTATAAACAGCCTGACAGTCTTTGGATAATTGTGCCCAGTGTCGCTTTTGAAACCTTTGGGTATGGCTTCGGATTTACGGCCTACATGATGTTTATGATATATATTTCCCGGGGAAAATATAAGACTTCACACTATGCCATTTGTACAGCTTTCATGGCCCTGGGAATGATGATTCCCGGCATGATATCCGGTTGGCTGCAGGAGATCATCGGTTATCAGCACTTTTTTATCTGGGTGGTGATCGCTACAATACCGGGATTTATTCTGATTAAATTTCTCAAAATCAATCCGGAATTTGGTATAAAAAAGGAAGAATAGTTCTTATTCCTTTCTATTAGTGGTGCAAAACCCCGGTTTTTAAATCGGGGTTTTGTTTTTTATATACTGCCCTAATTTTGGAGTGAATCAACCGTTTTGATTTATATATTCGATAAGTAAACCTCGAAGGTCTTTGCAGACCTTGGAGGTTTCAGGATATGAATGAATTTGGGAAGTAGGCTGAAGCCTACTGGTCTCATTTTCGATATTTTTCCACCACAATAAATTGTGGTGCTATTCTGAATAAACAACAAAATTCTCTGAC
>CAZCHS010000019.1:37156-41026 GCA_964498725.1 uncultured bacterium
AGTGTCGTAAATGGAATGAAATATTTCCCTATGCGCCTGGTTTCATGGGAACTGGGACGTTCGCTTGACATGTATAACGATCTTCCCGGTTGTTTTAGATTCAGAATAGCACCATGCTTCAGCATGGTGACAAAATATTCGCCAACCCAACATAAAGTCTGCTTCAGCAGACTTCCAACACACTTATTTATACCGTTCTTCCCTTCTAAAAAATTTCTTGTTTATCTCCCTTAACCTCTTTAAAATCAGGCCTGTTTTAACTTCAAAAGAGAATGTGTATATGAGCATACAAAAATTACTCAAAGAAAAAATATTAGTCCTTGACGGCGCCATGGGAACCATGATCCAGAAATGCGGGTTCAGTGAAAAGGATTTTCGCGGCAACCGGTTTGCCAATCATTCCCACGACCTGCAAGGCAATAATGACATATTGAACCTGACGCAACCGGAAGCCATTCAGGACATCCATGAGCAATATTTACGCGCCGGCGCTGATATCATTGAAACCAATACTTTTAATGCCAATGGCGTTTCGCAATCCGATTACCACACCAAAAAATTAGTTTACGAAATCAATAAAGCAGGCGCAGAAATTGCCCGGTGCGCTGTTCAAAATGTTGATAAAGAAGCCTTTATTGCCGGGTCTTTGGGACCAACCAACCGCACCGCCTCAATGTCTCCAGATGTGAATAACCCGGCCTTCCGTAACATCACCTTCGATCAGTTGGCCAAAGATTATGGCAATGCCGTGCAGGGCCTGGCGGACGGCGGCGCTGACTTGCTAATGGTGGAAACCATCTTTGATCCGCTCAATGCCAAAGCCGCGCTATATGCCATTACACAATACAATAAAAAGGCGGACAAAAAATTACCAATCATGATCTCAGGAACCATCAGCGACCAGAGCGGCCGCTTTCTCACCGGCATGACGCCGGAAGCATTCTATTATTCCATGATCCACAGTAATCCCATGAGTATTGGCCTGAATTGCTCCCTGGGCGCTGATACACTGATCAATTACTTGCGCATCATCGCTGAGATGGCGGATTGCGCCGTCAATGTCCACCCCAATGCCGGTCTGCCCAACGAACTGGGTGAATATGATGAATCAGCGGCAGATATGGCGGCTGAGATTGAAGAATACTGCAAAGAAAACCTCGTCAATATCATTGGTGGTTGCTGTGGCACTACGCCGCAACACATTAAGGCCATTAGTGACGTGACAAAAAATTATTCGCCACGGCAAATTCCTGATAAAAAATCAAACCACTATTTCACGGGTCTGGAGCCACTGAAGATCACTGAAGATTCATTGTTTGTCAATGTCGGAGAACGGACCAATGTGTCCGGCTCCCGAAAATTCGCCCGTCTGATTTCAGAAAAAAAATATAACAAAGCCCTTAATATCGCAAAGAAACAAGTGCTCAATGGCGGTCAGATCATTGATATCAATATGGATGATGCCTTGTTAGATGCGCGGGAAGAGATGGTGCATTTTGTCAACCTGCTGATGTCGGAACCTGATGTGGCGAGAGTGCCCTTTATGTTTGATTCCTCAAAATTTGATGTTTGCCGGGAAGCATTGGCCTGCTGCCAGGGACGGGGGATTGTCAATTCCATCTCCCTGAAAGAAGGCCGGGACAAATTTGTGGAGCAGGCCACAGAAATTGTGGAAATGGGCGGCGCTTTCATTGTCATGGCTTTTGATGAAAAAGGTCAGGCCGACACTTATGAGCGAAAAATTGAGATTTGTCAGCGGGCTTATGATATTCTCGTCAAAGAAGAAGGCATTTCACCCAACAATATTATTTTTGACGCCAATATTTTTGCCATTGGCACCGGCATCGAAGAACACGCTAATTACGGTGTGGATTTCATCAATGCTGTCAAATGGATCAAAGCCAATCTGCCCGGCGCATTGACCAGCGGCGGTGTCAGCAATATTTCTTTTTCTTTTCGGGGGAATAATGCCATTCGCGAGGCGATTCACGCGGTTTTTCTCTACCATGCCATTCAGGCCGGTCTCGATATGGGAATTGTCAATCCCGGTATGATTGAAGTCTACGACGAAGTTGATCCGGAAGTACGCGACAGGGGGGAAGATTTGTTATTTAATCGCCGTCCGGACGCCACGGAACGGGTCTTGGAAATCGCGGACAAGATCAAAGGAAAGTCCAAAAAGAAAGAAATGACCGATGAGGAATGGCGCAAATTGCCCTTACAGAAACGGCTGTCTCATTCTCTCATGACAGGAACCACGACCCATATTGATGAAGACATGCAGGAAGCCATTGCCACTTATGATGATCCGCTGGAAATCATCGAGGGCCCGCTGATGGCCGGTATGAATGAAGTGGGTGACTTGTTCGGTTCCGGTAAAATGTTTCTGCCGCAAGTCGTGAAGTCTGCCCGCGTTATGAAAGAATCGGTGGCCCACGTCCTGCCGCTGATCGAAGCGCAAAAGGACGCCAAATCCAACGCCAAAGGTGTCATTCTGCTGGCCACAGTGAAAGGCGATGTCCATGATATCGGTAAAAATATTGTCGGCGTGGTGCTCTCCTGTAATAATTTTGAAATCCATGATATGGGTGTCATGGTACCCGGTGAAGCGATCCTCAAAAAAGCCGAAGAAATCGGCGCTGACCTGATCGGATTGTCCGGACTGATCACGCCGTCTTTGGAAGAAATGAAAAAGTTCGCGGAATTGATGAACCTTCACGGTAAAACCCTTCCCATTATGATCGGCGGCGCCACAACTTCCAAAGTCCACACCGCCCTGAAGCTGGACCCGGTCTACGAGCATGGCATCGTCCATGTCATTGATGCTTCCCGCAGCGTGGAAGTGGCTTCCAACCTCTGCTCATCGATTAAAAAAGATGACTATATCAAAACAATTAAAGAAGAATATGAAAAGGTTCGCCAGGCCCGCTCTCAAAGCCAAAAACGGTTTACTTTGGTAGACCTACAGGAAGCACGGCAAAAACAATTGAAATTGAACTGGAATAATTATACGCCTTTAATACCGAATTTTACCGGAGTCAAAGATGTGGCTTGTGAATTTGATGCTGTCGCTGAATTAATCGATTGGAAATATTTTTTCAAGGCCTGGGAGATGAAAGGCAATTACCCGGAAATTCTCGATGATCCGGAAAAGGGTGATGAAGCACGCAAACTTTTTGATGACGCGCAGAAAATGCTGCAGCGAATTAAAGATGAAAAACTCATCACGCTCTGGGCGCGAATCGGGATTCACAAAGCCAATACCGAAGATGATACAATTAATGTACTTCAAAAGGATAAACAATCTTTTCAGTTGCCTATGCTTCGTCAACAGATCGAGAAACACGATACCAATTACTATTTATCGCTGGCAGATTACATTGCGCCAAAAACCAGTGGTAAAACCGATCACGTTGGCGGCTTTGCCTGTACCGCTGATATCGGGAATAGTCTCGGTCTTTTCGATGAAAATGATGAATACTCCTGCATTATGCTGAAAATCCTGGCCGACCGGTTGGCAGAAGCGCTTGCCGAAGAGTTGCACCGCAAAGTCCGTACGGAGATATGGGGCTATGCACCGAACGAAAATCTCAGCAAAGCAGAATTGCTGAAAATGAAATACAGTGGCATCCGTCCCGCTCCCGGTTACCCGCCCTGCCCCGATCACAGCGAAAAGGAGAAACTCTTCAAAGACCTGTTACAAATGGATGAAAATTCGCCCATCCAATTGACAGAATCCTTTCTAATGGTGCCGGTGGCGTCGGTTTGCGGTTACTACTTCGCCCATCCCGAAGCCAAATATTTCTCTATCGGAAAAATCGATGAAAAACAATTCGAGGACTACCGGTTGCGAAAAAAGGTGGATAAGGA
>CAZCHS010000020.1:0-38911 GCA_964498725.1 uncultured bacterium
TCGGGATGAACCTTCGACTTTCCCGATTCGATCGGGACGCGCTAACCGGACTGAATCAGATATTCAATATATTTTCTGCTTTTCATCTTTTTAATTTTGGTTTCCATTTTCACCGCTTCAGAGCGACTATTAAAAGACTTTATATAGACTATTTTCCATGGAATACCAGATCGGGTTGATTTGGACTGACTTGAATTATGTTCATGAAACCGTCGTTCTAAATCATTGGTTTGACCAATATAATATTTGTCTTTTGATTTTGAGTATAATATGTAAACGATAAAAGCCATTAGTCGGGGTGAGAGGATTTGAACCTCCGACTTCTTCGTCCCGAACGAAGCGCGCTAACCGGACTGCGCTACACCCCGATAATAAAAAGCAGGGTAATTTATAAGGAAAATTTTTAAAAGACAACAAAATTTCTTGATTAAAAGCTTTGGTTAAAAGTACGCAAAAAGAGAAATTACTGAAAATACCAAACAAGAGGAATCAATGAGATTAATAACCGATTTACATATACATTCCCATTATTCCCTGGCAACCAGTAAACAACTGGCGCCGGAATACCTGGATCTATGGGGAAAGATGAAAGGGCTGCAAGTGATTGCCAGCGGCGACTTTACCCATCCCGGCTGGATCAGTGAACTGCGGAGAAAAATTGAACCGGCGGAAGCGGGACTTTTTCAACTTAAAAAAGAATACGAGATCGAACCGGCCCTGCATCGCTTCCGGTCAGCGGAATATTTCACGCGATTTATTCTCAGTGCGGAAATTAGCACCATTTATAAAAAGAATGGCAAAGTGCGGAAGATCCATAGCATTGTTTTAGCGCCTGATTTTGATACCGTGGAAAAGATCCAGCAAAAACTGGTCAATATTGGCGGAAATATTACTTCCGACGGGCGACCAATTCTTGGACTGGACGCTAAAGACCTGCTGGAATTATGTCTGGATGTTTCTGAAAATATATATTTCATTCCGGCACATATCTGGACCCCCTGGTTTTCCGTATTGGGCGCCAAGTCAGGATTTGATTCCATCGAAGAATGTTTTGAAGATTTAACCCCTCATATTACCGCAATTGAAACCGGCCTCTCAACCAACGCGCCGATGAACTGGATGTGTTCTTTTCTGGATAAGTATACCCTGCTCTCCAATTCCGATGCCCATTCCCCGGAAAAATTAGGACGAAACGCCAATATTATGGACTGCGATCTCTCCTATGACGGGATAATCCAATCAATAACTGATAAAAATGACAATCTATTCCTTGGCACCATTGATATGTATCCTCAGGAAGGTAAATATCATTATGATGGCCATCGCAAATGTGGTGTCCGGTATGACCCGGTGCAAACCCTGGAACACCGTGGGTTATGCGAAAAATGCGGGCGCAGGATCACTGTTGGTGTAATGAATCGAATTGTTCAGTTATCGGACCGTGAAAATTTACATGAGCGTCCCAACCGGAAACCTTTCCACTCCATTATTCCATTGAAAGAAATCCTGTCTGAAATTACCGGTGTTGGCCCCAACACCAAAACAGTCTCCAAAAAATATAATGAAGTATTAATGCAATTGGGAAGTGAACTGGATATTCTTTTGAATATACCGGTAGAAAATATTGAAAAGAAAAGTGATGCCATATTAGCCGAAGCTGTCCGTAGAATGCGCTCAAAAGAAGTCTTTATCAGAGAAGGATTTGACGGCGAGTACGGAACTGTCACGGTTTTCCATCCTGGTGAACTGGAACAGGACCGGTGTGCTCCAAAGCTTTTCCCCGAGGCTGTAAAGGAAGAAAAACCGGTTTACAAGAGCAAAAACCTGTTAAATATTTCTCTTGAAAAATTTCACGAACTCAGTCACGCTAGTACTGCAGTTCAGGAAGAAAAAACAACCTATGTGAAGCCGGAATTAAATTCTGACCAGCAGCAGGCTGTTGAAGAAACAACGAGAACCTGCCTGGTTTTAGCCGGGCCGGGTACAGGAAAAACCAAAACCCTGGTGAGTAAAATTGTCTATTTGCTCAGAAACAATCTTTTCAAGGCCGATCAGATACTGGCCATAACCTTTACTAACAAAGCGGCCGGCGAAATGAAAGAACGGCTGACAACTATTTTGAAAACAGGTGTCGATAAGCTGAATATTCTGACTTTTCATAAATTGGGACTGAATTTAATACGTGATAATCCTGCATTTTTTGGATACGCGGACGATTTTACTGTAATCGATGAGGATGAGCAGGAAGTGATCCTGAAAAAATTTGTTGCTGTGGAAAAAAGAAAAGCCAGAACAATCCGGCAGCGAATATCACTGTTTAAACAAAATGACATACCACTCAGCGAATATGAAAAAAATGTATTCAAAGGCTATCAGCAAAGCCTGAAAAAATCCAACATCCTTGATATTGATGACCTGGTTTATTTGGTCGTGAAAAAATTGCGTGAGCATAAGGAATTTCAACAACATCTGCAGCATAAATTCCGGTATATTCTGGTGGATGAGTTCCAGGATATTAATCAAAGTCAGTTTGACCTGATCCGACTGATCACAGGGGACAATAATTTATTTGCCATTGGTGATGCAAACCAGTCAATTTACGGATTCCGTGGTGCTGATGTTACTTTTATCAGAAATTTCAAACAGCATTTTCCAAAGGCCGTGATCATAAATTTTCTCACCAGTTATCGATGCAGCGGAAATATCCTCTCTGCCTCAGCGGATGTTATTCGTGAAAACCCGCTGAAAGGATTACAGAAAGGTGTAAAAATTCGTATCCATCAGGCCGCAACAGAACACAGTGAAGCTGAATATATTGCCCGGAAAATTGAAAGCCTGGCCGGCGGTTTGCGCTTTTTTTCTATGGATAGCGATGTTACTGACGGGTATGACGATGGTCATGAATTCGCCTTGAATGACGTCGTTGTATTATGCCGCACAAAAGCCATGATGCCGGCTTTAACGACAGCCTTTAATAATCATGCCATACCCCATGAAGTCATTGACAACCGGCCATTTTTTAAGGAAAAACCGGTTTCACAAATTCTGGATGTTTATAAGGTTTTGAATAATGCCGGTTATGGTCAATTAAAAAAGATTGATCCTGAAATTTTAAAAACCATCAGTTTGGCAGAGCCTCCGGAAGATGTAATAACCAATATTGTTGAAAAAGCATTGCCGGACATTGATATCAACAATAAAGCGGTGTGTCGACTGATTGATATGGCAAAGCGCTATCCGGATCATGGTGATTTCATGCAAAATATTGTACTGGAAATCAATGAAGATTTCTATTCGCAAAAAACCGATAATGTTAAAATTATGACCCTGCACGCGTCAAAAGGGCTGGAGTTTAAGTATGTATTTATTGCCGGTTGTGAAAATAAGCTGCTGCCCTTTACCCTTTACAAAAATTTGAAAACCGATTATGCTGAAGAACGCCGCCTGTTTTATGTCGGTATGACCCGAAGCAAAAAATACCTTCATCTGACCCATGTGAAGAAACGGAATATACGGGGTGTAAGATATCAGATGTCACCCAGTCCGTTTTTGGAAGCAATTAAAAGGGAATTGTTTAAAGAGGAAAAAAGCGAATATAAGAAAAAAGATCAGGCTGACAATCAGTTGACTTTATTCTAAATTTTTTCTTAGAAATTCAGGGGTGTGCCGGTATGATCGCTGTTGAGCAGGAAAACTATCCATTCTTCCGGTTCCATTGGAAACTGTTTTGTAGATTAATTTTTTGAATTTTTCCAGGGGCAGTTTATGTCCTAAATAGCTGTATTTTTTGGCAACTTTTTTTAATTGTTTAATCTCTCCCGGCCAGTTGTAATCATTGAGAAAATTTTTGACCGCTATTGACAATTCAGGAACCTCCTGGTTCAGTTCTTTGCAAAAGCCGGCCACAAAGTGATTGAATAAAAATACAATATCTTCGCGTCTTTGGTTTAGTGGGGTGATAAAAAGATGCTCATCACATAATAATCTTGCCAGGGAAGGTAATAATAAAAATTCTTCGATAGCGGTTTGACATTTGAAGATACTGGTGGCGACAAATTGAATGGTTTTATTGCCGTCTTTATCATTAGACAATTCCCTGATTCGTTTTGCCAGCCGGGACTGGGTTTGTAAATTCAACCCGGTTACATGATCAAGATAAACAATGCCTTTATATTTTGGATTCAAATAGTCTGTATAATATTTTACCCCATTCTCATCATCAAACAGGAGGTCTTCAATATCCTTTTCAGAGAACTTTTTACAATTAATGTACAAATAATTTTTATCTTCAATGGGACTGTTATTGAAAATATAATCCACAAACCTGGATTTTCCGGAACCTGCCGGGCCTGAGATGAAAATATTTTTTTTCTCCAGGGCATATTTTCCGGCCAATTTGACTTGATTTTTAAGATAATCATTTTTTGTCAGGGGTGTGGATTGTTTTCTGGACATTCGGCGGGAAAGAATCTGTTTGTTAATGTCCATTATTTTCATCTGCATATTCATATTGCATAACAATTCATTGGCTTTTAATATAATATCCACTTCGTTAAAATCAGATGTCAGATAGCAATCAATATTATGCTGGTCGAAATGAACTCTTTTTAATGAACTGATGAGAATTACGCGGGTATTTTTCTTTTTGGGACATTGTTGTGAAATCGTCTCCAGTTCCGTCTTTGTTTCTATATGTATTATAGCAAGGTGGTAATTGCTAAAAATATCATCTTTAGCAAGGGTTTCAAAATTATCAACGGGAGTAATATTGAACTTTAAGGGAATCAGATTTTCGAAGATTCTCTGACGCAATCTATCACTTCTGGATGCAATTAATACATTCGGTATCAAATTCATAATGAATAAATCCATTTTTTAAGACATTAAATTTTTTGTGCTCATATATCTTTTCCGCTTTATTGCCTGATAGTTGTATGTATTATAATTCGAAATAATTAAAAAGTCAAACAAATAAATTAAAAAAATATCAGACCGGGGGATCAGGGAAAAGTACCCAGGAAAAGCAAAGCGGATTTGATTTTGAATTCCAGCGGATAATTAAAAAAAATCATATAGAGCCAAAAAAATGATCCTGCTATTTTTCATAGAACCAAAAAATGAATATATTACAACACATTGCAGCGATTTTGCCGATTGCTTTCATCCGATCAATCTGATTATTCCGGTGAAAAATACGAGCGCAATAAAAAAATTTGTCAATTATTCGGAGGAATATTGAAATTTAGAATCTTTTTAGCCTGCTTGATTTTAGTCAGTGTTTTAACAGCGCAGTATCAGGCGAACTGGGAATCTCTGGACCAAAAGCCTGTGCCGGAATGGTTCACCGACGCAAAATTTGGCGTGTTCATTCACTGGGGGCCCTATTCCGTGCCGGCCTGGTCGCCTAAAGGAACCTATGCCGAATGGTATCAATACTGGCTGCAAAACAGGGTTGTTTTTGGCAATGGCATTTATCAGGGCGATGAAGTTTATAATTACCACAATCAACGCTACGGGCCGCATTTTTCCTATTACCGGTTTGGTGAGGAATTCAAAGCCGACCTTTTTAATCCTTCTGAATGGCAACAATTGCTGGTGAATTCCGGTGCAAAATATGTTATCATAACCGCCAAACATCACGATGGCTATTCTCTCTGGCCCAGTGAAGAGGCCAATGACCGTGGATTTTACTGGAACAGTGTCGATACCGGCCCGCGAAAAGATTTGTTAAAATTGTTTTCAAATTCCATTCGCAAGACGGACCTTCATTTTGGGGTCTATTATTCTTTATATGAATGGTTTCATCCACTCTGGAACAGTGATAAGGAACTGTTTGTTGCCGAACATTTTCAGCCGCAATTCAAAGACCTGGTGGAAAATTATCAACCGGATATTCTATGGGGTGATGGTGAATGGGACATGACCTCCGCAGAATGGAAAACACCGGAATTGATTGCCTGGCTTTATAATGAATCCGTAGTCCGGGACAAAATCCTGATCAATGATCGCTGGGGAAGTGACACCCGGAAAAAACATGGCGGATACTACACCACTGAGTATAATGCCGATGAATCATTTCAACAACCCTGGGAAGAGTGCCGCGGAATGGGCTTTTCTTTTGGGTATAACCGCAATGAATCGATTGATGATTATAATTCCGCCCGCTCGCTTATTCTGATGCTGGCGGATATCGTTAGCCGGGGCGGTAATCTTTTATTGAATATTGGACCCGACGGACGCGGTCAAATTCCGGTAATTATGCAGGAGCGTTTGTTGCAAATTGGCCGCTGGCTGGCACTGAACGGCGAAGCGATTTATGGTACCAGACCCTGGAAAAATAAATGCCAGTGGACAGTAGGCCGGAAGTACGGCAAGACCAAAGACACCTATAGTGATGGTGATTTTATTTTGAAAAAAACGGTTTCGCCGGATTCCGGTTTTGCCCGCAAAGAGATATTGTTTACAGCAAAAAAAGATACCTTATACGCAATTTGTCCAAAATATCCCGCTGAAAAATTGCTGATTAAAAACCTCAACCTGCGCCATGACAGCCAGGTGCAAATGATCGTTTCAGAAGAGCCGCTTCAATGGGAAAACAGGGGAACTGACCTGCAAATCCAAATACCGGCATACGATCCGGAAATTTTCCGGGATGCAGCAGATTATGCTTATGTATTCAAAATTGTTGGTGTTAATCAGAAAAAATTAAAGGCACCGCTAATTAGTGTTGACTATGCAACTATTCAGGCAGATCCGGTAGTAACCCTCAAAACTGACGAAGATTCTTGTGATATATATTATACACTGGACGGCAGCAGGCCTGATACGAGTGCGATAAAGTATCAGGAACCGGTATCAATTACCAAAACGTTGACATTAAAGGCGATTTGCTATGACCGGAAAGGAACTCTATCACTGGTCAGTTCCCGGTTTATAAAAAAGATCACCCAGTTTGAAAATATAAAACTCGTCTATCCGCCACATAAAAATTTTCAGGCCGAGGGTGCAATTACTCTTTGTGACGGTATTTACGGTGATGAAAATGAACTATCGGGAAAATATTTAGGATTCCACGGAAAAGACATGATCGCGGAAATTACTTTACCCCAAAATAAATTAATTAATTCTGTTGCAATCAGCGCTTTAAATAAGCCTGATTCAGCAATTATATTTCCCCGTGAGTTTGAAATCTATAAAGCTGTTGACAATATAAATTTTGAGTATGTTAAAAAAAAGGTATTGCCTGAAATTCCCCGCAATACCAGCCATAAAAAATTCATTTTGGAAGTTCCGATACAAAGTGCCGGAGCAATCCGGGTATTCGTGAAAAATTATGGCAAATTACCCTCATGGCATCCAAACAGCGGTGAAGATGCCTGGCTGTTCATTGATGAAATAACAGTGCAATAAATGATTTTTTTCTTTGTAAATGTTTGTGCGAGTATTAGTTTTTTTCATAGTTTCAAAAATTATCCCCGGCATAATTTTATCCAGGAGTTTCATATGCGACGGAGAGAGTTTCTTGAAAAATCCGGCATCGGCTTAAGCCTTTTTCTTGTTTCCGGGCTGATGATGGAAAAATGTTCATCAAAAAGGCAAAAGCCCAATATTATTTATATTCTGGCTGATGATCTGGGATATGGCGAATTAGGTTGTTACGAACAGAAAATTATCAAGACCCCCAATCTTGACCGGTTGGCGAAAACAGGGATGAAATTCACTGACCACTATTCCGGTTCACCGGTTTGCGCGCCATCACGATGCGTCCTTTTAACTGGAAAACATAGCGGCCACGCCTATATTCGCGGCAACGATGAAATGGCAGACCGGGGCAATATTTGGGATTTTCAAGCTGTAGCGGAAAATCCCCAACTGGAAGGGCAACGGCCCCTGCGGAAAAAGGACACGACAATTGCTGAATATCTGAAAACAGCCGGTTATAAAACCGCTTGTGTTGGCAAATGGGGACTGGGTCCTGCTTATTCGGAAGGTTCACCCAACAAACAAGGGTTTGACTTTTTCTATGGGTATAATTGTCAACGCCAGGCACATACTTACTATCCGGTTCATTTGTATAAAAATGAAGAGCGTATTCCGCTTAACAACAAACTCGTCCCGCCACATACAAAATTTGATACATCCCTTGATCCCTATGATGAACAAAGTTATGATGATTTTACATTAAACGAATATGCGCCGGATCTGATGTTAACCGAAGCCTTGAAATGGCTCGATATAAATCAGAACTCTTCTTTCTTTTTGTATTATCCCAGCCCGCTTCCCCATGTTCCATTGCAGGCGCCAAAAGAATATATCGATCAATACCGGAATATTTTTGTAGAGGAGGAGCCTTATATCGAGGGTAGTTATTTTCCCTGCCGCTATCCGAAAGCAACCTATGCCGGAATGATTACCTATTTGGATGACCAGGTGGGAAAAATTGTTAAAAAAGTCAAAGAAATCGGGCAATTGGATAACACCCTGATAATCTTTTCTTCGGATAATGGTGCAACATATACTGGCGGTGCAGCAACAGAATTTTTTAAGAGTAATGGTATTTTCGGTGCCAAATATGGTGAAGGCAAAGGATTCCTGAATGAAGGCGGTATTCGTGTTCCCATGATTGCCAACTGGCCCAATAAGATCAGCCCCGGAACTACCAGCAATCATATTTCTGCTTTTTGGGATATTTTACCAACTTTATGTGATGTGACAGATGTCGCAATTCCACAAAATACTGACGGGATCAGTTTATTGCCGGAATTTTTGGGCAATGACAGCCAAAAATCCCATGAGTTTTTGTATTGGGAATTTCCCGCTTATGGAGGGCAGCAGGCGGTCAGAATGGGTAAGTGGAAGGGACTTCGCAAAAATATTTTTAAAGGAAATATGGCAATCGAATTATATGACCTACAAATTGATCCGCAAGAAAATAACAATATCGCGGAAAACCATCCCAATATTGTCAATAAAATACGTGGGATTATGGAAAAGGAACATGAGCCGCCGGCGATTAAAAAATTTCGCATGAATGAATTAGAAGAAGATATTTGATTTTTGTAAAAACCGGCATTGTTTTCTGATTATCTTTATCCATTGGTTAAAAAATCTCATAAATAATTCCTATATTATCAATTATTACCGGAACATATATAAAGTCCTATTGTAATAAGATTTGGTAGTAAATATTCAGAGGAGAAAATGAAAAATAGTTCGATAATAGCCATTTTGATTAGTCTTGTATTTTTTATGAGTTGCAATAATTTAAAAAAGGAGCCGGCCATCTGGACGGACCAGTCCATAGTCGGCATCAATAAAGAACCGGGAACAGCAACCGCCATTTCATTTCCCACCATAGCGAGTGCGAAAAATATTGATATTCAAAGTTCGCCCTATTATTTATCGCTCAATGGTAACTGGAAATTTAATTGGGTTAAAAATCCTGATAACCGGCCTGAGAAATTTTATTCGCCTGAGTATGATGATGCCGGCTGGGATGAAATACCGGTTCCGGCCAACTGGGAACTGGAAGGTTACGGAATACCAATTTATGTGAATACAGAGTATGAATTTCAGATGACTGATCCGCCGAATTTGCCGGAGGATTATAATCCGGTTGGTTCTTACCGCAGGTATTTTGAAATTCCCGAAAGTTGGCAGGAACGGGAGATATTCATTCATTTTGGCGCCGTAAAATCCGCCATGTTTCTTTGGGTTAACGGGCAAAAAGTGGGTTATAGCCAGGGGTCAAAAACACCGGCGGAATTCAACATCACTCCCTATGTCCATTCCGGCAGGAATCTCTTAGCAGTACAAGTCTTCCGCTGGTCTGACGGGTCTTATTTGGAATGCCAGGATTTTTGGCGCATCAGTGGTATTGAACGGGACGTTTACCTGCATTCCACCCCCAAAATCAGAATTCAGGATTTTTCTGTTAAATCCACACTGGACCGGAATTATCAGAACGGTTTACTTGAGGTTGATGTTCAATTACAAAAATTTTTACCCGGCAAAGAAGATTATTATGTGGAAATGGACCTTCTGGACGATAATAATCAGTCTCTATTTGAATACGCTATGGTTGAAAAAATATCAGTTGATTCCCTTGGCAGAGGAAAATTTCAGCGGGTAATCGAATCGCCAAAGCAATGGACCGCCGAAACGCCCAATCTTTATAAACTAGTGTTGACATTGAGAAAATCAGCAAGTGAATTACTGGAGGTCCGCTCCGCCCGAATCGGCTTTCGAACTGTGGAAATTAAGAACAGCCAATTGTGTGTCAATGGTAAGCCCATTACAATAAAAGGAGTCAACCGTCACGAACATGATCCGCTTACCGGTCATGTTATCTCGCGGGAATCCATGCTTCAGGATATTCGATTGATGAAAGAAAATAATATCAATACAGTACGCACAGCCCATTATCCCAATGATCCTTACTGGTACGACCTCTGCGACCAATACGGTTTATATGTTATTGACGAGGCTAATATTGAATCTCACGGCATGGGCTATGGAGAACAATCGCTGGCCAAAGATTCCACCTGGATGGAGGCCCACCTGGACCGCACCCGGCGAATGGTTGAACGGGATAAAAATCATCCCTCAGTGATTATCTGGTCCCTGGGAAATGAAGGAGGAAACGGAGTTAATTTTCAGGCCACTTATGACTGGTTAAAAGAGCGCGACAAAACCCGTCCTGTCCAGTATGAAAGGGCTCTGCAAGAAGATAATACCGACATTTATTGCCCGATGTACAGTTCTATTGAGCACCTGGAAGAATATGCTGCAAGCGCACCTCAGCGTCCCTTAATATTGTGTGAATATGTTCACGCCATGGGAAACAGTGTAGGCGGGTTGCAGGATTACTGGGAAGTCATCGAACAACATGAGGTTCTTCAGGGTGGCTGTATCTGGGACTGGGTGGATCAGGCTTTATTGAAAATTGATAACAAGGGTCAAGAATACTGGGCTTATGGAGGCGATTTTGGGCCCTCGGATATTCCCAGCAGTAATAATTTTTGTTGTAATGGTTTGGTGGCTGCCGACCGGAGTCTCCATCCGCAATTGGCGGAAACCCGGCAGGTTTATCAATCCATAAAATTTATTCCTGCGGATATTTCAAAAGGCCGGTTTTATATCATAAACAATTATGATTTTATCAACTTAAATCAATTTGATCTGAGCTATGTTATACGTGGGAACGGCGATCTTTTCCAGGAATATACTATCCCGCTTCAAAATGTAACACCTGGTGATACCGCCCTTGTGCAATTAAAATTACCTGTAGGCCCGCCAAAACCATCGGTTGAGTATTTCCTTGATTTTAGCGCTAAAACCCGGTCTGATTGGGGACTGATCCCGGCCGGATATGAAGTCGCCCATAACCAGGTAAAATTGCCTATGGAAAACAACCGGAAATACCGTGTTTTTCTATCCAATTACCAACCACTGAATATTCTTGATCAATCATCTGAGATCGAAGTTTCCGGTGAAGATTTTCAGGTGGTTTTTGATAAGGAAAAGGGCGTGATGGAGAGGCTTGTCTATCAGCAACAGGATTTTCTGAAACAAGCCCCCGGACTGAATTTTTGGCGGCCTCCGACCGATAATGACCTGAGTGATCCCCACGGTCAAAAATTATGGGAAAAATATGGCCTGGATTCCCTGGAGTATGAAGTGGCAGATGTCGGTTTTCAACAATTGGATGACAATACCGTCAATGTCAATTTTGTACTGATCATTAATAATAAAAACAGTGAAAAACTGTTCGATGCTTTTCAGACCTACACAATTTATTCCAGTGGTGATATTTTAATTACCAATGACATCAAACCGATTGAATCTATTAAAAGTCTGGCGAAAATAGGTATGCAATTTCAACTGCCGGAAAATTTTTCGGATGTCACCTGGTTTGGAAGAGGCCCTTTACCCACATATCCTGATAGAAAACAGGCCGGAACTATTGATCTTTTTACCAAAAAGCTGAATGACCTGTGGCATGATTACCCAAAACCTCAGGAAAACGGTAACCGCGGAGAAGTACGCTGGGCAACAATCGCTGATGATGATGGCTATGGCTTTTTTATTACATCCAATCATTTGTTTAATTTTAGCGCTTATCCTTACAGTGATGCGGACATATTTAAGGCTCAGCATATCAATGATTTAATAGTCGGAGATTTTGTTACAATGAATGTGGATTACCAGCAGGCCGGATTGGGAACCGCTTCCTGCGGGCCGGGAATTTTAGATGAATATATTGTCAATCCCGGACAGGTACGATTTCAAATTCGGTTAAAGGCCGCCAACCTGAATCGTCAGTTGCCGCAGAAATTAGCCATTCAGGAGTTGGATGCGAAAACAGCTTACTATCTGCCGGCTCCGGAAATCAATGTAGAAAGCGATTATTTCAACAAGCCCATGGAGGTGACTATGAGTGTGGATGAGCCTGATGTGGAAATTCGGTATACTCTTGACGGCAGTATACCTACCAGGGATTCGCAGTTATATGAAGGCCCTTTTACAGTCAGTAATTCGGTTGTTATAAATGCCCGCTGCTTTCAGGAAGGGAAAATGCCCGGATTTACCACCTCCAAAAAATTGAATTATATACAGGCGAAAGAGATTGAATTTGCTTTTCCACCGGCTTCAGAGTATCTGGGAGATCATGAATATGCGATAATGGACGGACGCACCGGCAATATGGAATCGATTGAAAATAATTGGCTGGGTTTTGAAGGTGTGGATTTAGTCGTAGATATCGAGTTGAATGAAACCATAAGGGCGGAAACAATTCAGTTTAATTTTTTGCGCTGGCAAAAATACTGGGCCTTTGCACCCTCATATATTGAACTTCGGGTTGCTGTTGATAAAGATAATTACAGTACAGTTTATACGAATGAACCATTGGTAGACCCTGCTGAAAAAGCGCTGGACAAGAAAATATTTCATCATAAAGTCAGTTTAGAAAACCGGCAAGTCCGGTATCTGCGACTAATCGCCCGGTCTATCAAGAGATGTCCGGACTGGCATCCGGGGGCCGGAGAAAAATGCCTTCTGTTTATTGATGAAATATCCATTGAATAAAAATGTGAAACAGGAATATTTATAATCAAAGGGCCACTGGTAGTTGATCAGTGGCCTTCTTATATGAACCAATCTGTATTATTCATAAATATACATAATGCAGGCTAAAAATCTCTAAAAATCCTCACTTTAACGCTGTTACCTTTATTTATACTTTTTTCCCCTACTGGATGCAGTCATGGCTCAGTATTTGCTCAAAAGAGGTGAAAGTGAAATTATACTATCACTTTTCTAGGAAATAATAGTTATGTACGAAATCGAAAAAAGTAGTGACCATATAAAAATAAAAGCCTCTGCCTCATATATTTTAATGGAAAAAATGTGTGTGGAAGTGGAAAAATTTTCCAAGGAAAAAAACTTTGATGATAAAGAATTTGCATTGCTGCTTTGTGTCCGTGAAGCCCTGACAAATGCCATCAGGCATGGCTGCAAAAATGATATGTCGAACACAATAGAATTCAGCCTGACCTATGATAATAATACCATGTATATTCAGGTGACAGATGATGGCGATGGATTTGACTGGGAGCAGGAGAGCAATAATACAGTTTATACACTGACCACAAATGGAAGAGGTTTAAATATTATAAAAATCTATTCGGAAGAATATCAATTCAATGAAAATGGAAATAAAATAAATATAACTGTCAAAAATGATTAAGGAGTCAATAATGTTTAAGATTAACCAAGAAAATGACAAGTTTGTTGTTGTTCCTGAAAGCAATATTGTTGCGAGTGTTGTCAATGAATTTCGTAGTGAAATGAAACAGATTGTTGAGCAGGAAAAACCGATAATTGTTGACCTGAGTAATGTGGAAATGATTGATTCAATGGGCCTGGGAGCGCTTATTGCCACTCATAACAGCATGCAGAAATACAACAAGAATCTGGAGTTAATCAATATCTCAAAAGACCTGCTTAGTCTTATGAAAACCATGAGACTGGACCAGCATTTTGACATCAAATAAAATTGTAATTTTTTCAGGAGGACATTATGAGCTTTGACATGGGCGATGAAATTCTACAGACCTTTTTGGAGGAGGCTGAAGAGCATTTAGATGGAATTGAGCAGGATTTGCTTGAGATAGAAGAAATGGGCGAAAATATTGATGATGAGTTGGTGAACCGGGTTTTCCGGTCAGCCCATTCTGTTAAAGGCGGCAGCGGGTTTCTGGGACTTGACAGGATTAAGGATCTGTCCCACAGTATTGAAAATATTTTGGATATGGTGCGCAATAAAGAATTGGTTCCCACATCAAATGTAGTGAGCAAAGTCTTGGACGCCTTTGACCGTTTAAAAGAATTAATTGAAAATGCCTCTAAAAGTAATGAGATGGAAATTGATGAATGGGTCAAAAAACTGGAAAAAATTACAAAAGAGAATTTAGCGGATGATGAGAAAGATTCCATTGATGAACGGATCGATATCCATGCGCCCAATAGCCGCATATCCTTTAATGTAACAAAATTTGACTTCAACCATGCGATTAAGGGGAATAACATTCTCTATATCCTGGAATACGATTTGATCCATGATGTCCAGCGACAGGATAAAACACCCCTGGATGTAATCGAATTGCTGGATGATATTGGCGTAATTGTTGATATAATTGTCGGGGTTTCCCAGGTGGGTACTCTGGATGAAGAACCCACACAGATCACCCTGCCAATGTTTGTTCTCTTTTCCACGATCGTTGAGGATGATTTAATCGGCTCCGTAACCCGGCTGTCTGACGACAAAATACAGGTGATTCCAGAGGACCTCTCGAAATTGACACCCCCTGAAGAAAAAAAGGAAAGTGAAAAAGCCGCTGCAGAGATTGAGAAAAAACCAGCGCCAAAAGAAGATGACCCGAAACCGCAACAAACAACCGCTTCGGAAAAGCCGTCATCAACACCGGAAGAGGCCGAAGATTCCTCCTCATCAAATAAGAAAACCGCAAGTTTAAAAAAATCCGATACATTGCGGGTCAAAGTGAATGTGCTGGACCAACTGATGAACAAAGCAGCGCAACTGGTACTCGCCCGGAACCAGTTGATTCAGGCCCGTGAAGTGGACAACCGGCGAAAATTGGATGTCGCAACCAAAGAAATCGACCGGGTCTCTTCGGAACTCCAGGATGCGATCATGTTGACTCGAATGCAACCGGTAAGTACTATTTTTAATAAAATGCCGCGGGTTGTCCGGGACCTGGGGAAAGACCTTGGCAAAGATATCGAACTGGTGATGGAAGGCAAGGATGTCGAACTTGATAAAACCATGCTGGAAGGCCTGGGCGATCCGCTTCTCCATATTGTGCGGAATTCTGCTGACCATGGTATTGAAACACCGGCTGTCAGGCTTCAAAAGGGAAAGCCGCAACAGGGTACGATATTGTTAAAGGCTTACCATGAATCGGGACTGGTTAATATCGAAATTATTGATGATGGAAAAGGTATCGATCCTGAAAAAATCGCCATCAGCGCCATTCAAAAAGGCTTATACTCGGACAAGGAAGTCGAAAGCATGTCGGATGAAGAAAAAGTCAATTTGGTCATGCTGCCCGGGTTTTCTACAGCAGAAGAAATAACCGATGTGTCCGGCCGGGGAGTCGGCATGGATGTGGTGCGTTCCAATATCGATAAAATGGGCGGAACGGTTAGAATTAAATCCATCAAAGATGTCGGGTCAACGATCACGATCAAATTACCCCTGACATTAGCGATCATCTCCAGTCTGCTGATCAAAACCGGGAAACAACGGTTTGCTGTGCCCCAGGTAAATGTCAGTGAAGTATTGACAGTGGCCAAAAAAAATCTTAAGGAAAGAGTAAAAAAGATTGGTGATGCCGAGGTATTGATCCTCAGGGGAGAACTGGTGCCTTTGATGCAGTTAAATGAATTACTGGACCTTGACAAGAAATTCTACAACCCCAATACAGGACGAATGGAAATTGACCGCCGTAAAAATATAGTTGATGAAAGATTAGTAAAAGTTGAAGAAGATACTCAGCCTACTGAACAAGAAATAGAAGAGAGACGTGAAATAGAAACGAAAAAGCGCATAAATATTATTATCGTCAACAGCGGTGTTTATAAATACGGTCTTGTGGTGGATGAATTACAGGACAATGTGGAAATTGTCGTTAAACCTTTAGGTGTCCATCTTAAAGGCTTTCGAGAATATGCCGGCGCAACGATACTGGGTGACGGAACAGTATCCATCATTCTGGATATTGCCGGTCTCGCGCATAAGGCAGAATTACATTCCTTCTCCAGTAATAAAAACGCAAGCAATCTCCTGGGTAAAAAGGAACAACATGAAGATGTTAAAGACGCAGTCAACAAGACAATGCTGCTGTTTCGAAATGCGCCTGAAGAGCACTGTGCCTTACCCCTTTCAAAAGTTACCCGGCTGGAAAAGATCAAGGCTTCGGATATTGAAATTGTCGGTGGCAAAAAAGTGATCCAGTATAGGGGTGGTAGTTTACCGGTTTATGCGCTGGAAGAAGCGACAAATGTCGGTATGCTGGAAGATACCGAGGATTTAATTGTTGTTGTATTCAATGTCAATGGTAACGAAGTGGGACTGTTAACTGTACCGCCGGTAGATGCGGAAAATCTGAATCTGGTTATTGATAACAGAAATTCTCACATGGCGGGAGTTGACGGTACCGCAATTATCAATGACCATACCGTTCTGATAATCAATGTTGATGAAATCATGAAAATACTAAATCCCCAGTGGTATGAAGAAGAGACCCAATATCGGGATTCTCAGTCCGGATCAAGACCCCGGGACCAGATAGTGGAAGAAGTGATTGAGGAAGTTGAAGAGTTTGACGACGACGATAAAAGAAAAAAACAAGTGTCCCAATCCGGCACCCAAAATAAAGGAACAAAAATCCTGATTGTCGAGGATTCCTCTTTTTTCCTGGCCCAGATATCTAAATTAATTTCCGATGAAGGCTATGAGGTCATTCAGGCTGAAGACGGCCGGCAGGCCTGGAATAAACTAAATGCCAATAAAGATGAAATTGTCATGGTTGTCACAGACCTGGAAATGCCGGTTATGGATGGCTTCGAACTGACCAAAAAAATTAAGGCCAGTTCGGAATTCCGTGGTATGCCGGTGATTGCTCTCACTTCCCTGGCTGAGGAGTCCCAGGTTGTGAAAGGTAAAAAAGCCGGAATTGATGATTATCAGATTAAATTGGATAAAGTAAAATTACTGGAATCTATTAAAGATTACTATGCAAAAGCAGTAAAAGTATAATCAAAGGAGATTAAATATGTTTTTCGATAAGATCAAAAAAATGAACATTAAGAGTAAATTATTAATCGGCACTATTCCTGTTTTAATAATCGCATTTATTATTATCGGTTATATTTTTATCAATGAAACATCGGATTTGGTGTTAAATCAGCAAAATGGGTTTTATGAATCCTTTATTGATCAGTTGACTACTGATTTTGATGAATGGCTTGAGGATCGGGTGCGGGAGACGACACTTATCGCTGAGAATAAAATAATAGAAGATGCTGCAAAAGGTGAAAATCCTGAACTGGCCCAAGAAATGATAACAAACTTCAAGCAAAAATCACCGATTTATGAAAATATATTTTTAGCAGATCCCGGGGGGGATATAAAAATGTTGGCGACAGGAAATATTGGCGCTGGCATTGATATATCTGAGATTCCTGCATATCAGGTCAACGCTGAAAAAGCGCAACAAGGTCAATACTGGATTGGGTCCGTACACCTTTCACCGGAATCCAGCCGGCCTGTCATCCTGATCACAGTACCTATTATGGAAAACGGTCAGGTTACCGGTATCGTCGGCGCGCCTATCGAACTGAGTTATTACTCTGAGCGGAAAATTAAAAGTGTTGATTTCGGCATGGGAAGTTATGCTTACATTACCGATAACAATGGTGTCGTTATCGCCCATCCTGAAAATGATTATGTTTTGGATTTGGATATTTCCGGATATGATTTTGGAAAAGAAGCACTTTCCCAGCGGAATGGCAAAGTTGAGTATGACTGGGAGGGAACCCGCAGAATTGCCTATTTCCGGGAAATTGATAATAAACCCTGGTTAGTCTATCTGGCCTCAGACCTGGATGAATTGTATCAGCCGGTCCACGCAACCAGCCGTAAAGTCTATTTTGTGGAATTTATTGTTGTTTTATTGACCTCAATCATTATTGTTTTTATCATTGGCAGGATTTCAAAATCAATACGCAATATCGTTAACCGTGTCCAGGACATCGCGCAGGGTGAAGGCGACCTAACCCAGCGCATCGAAATCGCCTCACAGGATGAAATTGGTGAACTGGCTCACTGGTTTAATCAGTTTGTGGAAAAAATTCAGAAAATAATTATGAATATTACGGAAAATACAGAAACCTTGTCCGCCTCCGGAACAGAATTGAATGTCATCGCTGAAGAAATGAGTAAAGGTATCAGCCAAACTGTTGAGAAATCCAATACTGTTGCCGCTGCTGCGGAAGAGATGAACTCCAATATGGTGGCTGTTAAAAACAATATAGGGTCGACATCGGAACAACTCAATACTGTTTCGTCCGGAACAGAAGAAATGAGTTCCAGCATTAATGAAATCGCGCAAAATGCCTCCAAATCAACGGAAATAACAAAAAGTGCCGTAGAACAGGCCGATAAAGCCTCTCTGCAAATGAAAGAATTATCAAATGCCGCCAGGGAAATTGTTAAAGTTACCGATACGATCGCGGAAATTTCCGACCAGACCAATCTGTTGGCATTAAATGCCACGATAGAAGCGGCCCGCGCCGGTGATGCCGGAAAAGGATTTGCCGTTGTGGCCAATGAAATTAAAGAATTGGCGCGTCAGACCGCTGAGGCTACCGATCAAATTGCATTGCAACTCAGTGGCGTACAGGATACTTCCAACAGCACAGCTAAAGAAATATCCTCTATTACCCAGATCATCAATGAAATAGATGAAATTGTCGGCACCATCGCAGCCGCTGTGGAAGAACAAAATGCCACCACTTCCGAAAACGCTCAGGGAATTGGTGAAATTTCCGGCAATATCAAAGAGATAAATGAAAACATTAATCAGAGCAGCGAAGCCTCAAGCCAGATCGCTGAAGACATTTCTGAGGTGAATCAAAGCACCAATGAGATGAGTAATAGCGCCAGCCAGGTTCAGAGGAGCTCCGAAGAACTGAGTGAAATGGTGGCAAAATTAAAAGGAATCGTTAACCAGTTTAAAGTATAAGCGTAGTATATAAGAATATGACAGTGATAGAAATAAAAATCTATCACTGTCATTAACGCTATTATTCGTTGAAATGCACAAGATATAACAGAAATTTCAGAAAATATGCACGAAATAAATGAAAATCTAAATCAAAAAAATTTTGTTTCAGATCAGATCGCTAATGATTTCAGCAAAGTTAACATCGGCACTAATGAAATAGGGGACAAGGCCGGCCTGATGAAAGCAAGAGCACGGGAACTCGCGCAAAGGGCTGGAAAATTGAAAACAATGATTAATCAATTTAAAATTTAATCAACAAAGTAAGGTGGGTGCAGTATGAAATTAAAATTTAAAAGTCTCCGAACCACATTAATGGTATCAACCGGTTTGTTTTTGCTGATAATGTTCATTGTTCTGAACATTATTGTATCCAATACAATATCGAACTCTTTGTTTCAGGAAAAAGAGGTTAATTTAAAAAATGTTGTTGAATCCAATATGGCTGTTTTAGAATATTTTCATAATAGGGTTGGCACAGAACTGACTGAAGCAGAGGCCAAAGAACAGGCCAAACAGGCCATTTCACTAATCCGGTATGGTGAAAGAAATCAAGATTATTTCTGGATCAATGATAAACAGCCGAAAATGATCATGCATCCCATTAGCAAAAATTTAAATAATCAGAATGTCGGCCATATCGAAGATGAAAATGGATTACGGTTATTTTCTGAAATGGTTGACGTGGTCAAAAAAAATAATGGTGCCGGTTTTGTCGAGTACACCTGGCAATATTATGATGAAAAAGGCCGGGAGGAACCAAAACTTTCCTATGTTTCGGAATTTAAACCCTGGGAATGGATATTGGGTACTGGTATTTATATTAATGACGTTAAAGAAAATGTTGCCCGGGCCAGAAATAAATTTATGCTGATTGAATTTGTTATTCTAATAATTGGCCTGGTACTTTACTTTTTTATTTCCAATTTTATAACAAAGCCTTTGATGAGAACTGTTGATCTGCTCAAAGATATCGCTCAGGGAGAAGGCGACCTGACGCAACGATTGAAATCGGATTCTGAGGATGAAATCGGACAGGTGGCCTATTGGTTTAATGTTTTTATTGAAAAGGTGCAGGGAATTATTGGGGAAATAACCGAAAACACGGAAACATTGGCAGCATCCGGAACAGAACTCAATACAATTGCGGAAGAGATGAATAGTGGCGTTGGCCATACTGTGGAAAAATCCAACTCAGTATCCGCAGCAGCAGAAGAAATGAGTTCCAATATGGAAGCCGTCGCATCCTCTGTGGAGTCAACCACTACCAAACTCAATACAGTTTCTTCCGGAACAGAAGAGATGAGTTCCAGTATCAATGAAATTGCGCAAAATGCTTCTAAATCAACTGAAATCACTAAAAATGCTGTTGACCAGGCCCGGTCTGCCTCCAACCAGGTTCAGGAACTTGGTAAAGCAGCCCAGGAAATAGTAAAGGTCACGGATACAATTGCGGAAATATCCGAACAAACTAATCTGCTGGCGCTTAATGCCACGATTGAAGCCGCCCGCGCTGGTGATGCCGGAAAAGGGTTTGCTGTTGTAGCCAATGAGATCAAAGAACTGGCACGGCAGACCGCCGAAGCTACCGAGGAAATTGCCAAACAATTACATGGCGTGGAAACAACTTCCAGCAATACCGCCACAGAAATTACCAACATTACCAATATAATCAATGATATTGATGAGGTTGTGGGCGCGATTGCTGCTGCTGTGGAAGAGCAAAATGCCACCACCACGGAAAATGCCCGGGGTATCGCTGAGATCAGTGGAAATATGAATGAGATCAGGGAAAATGTCGAGCAAAGCAGTCAGGCCTCCGGGCAGATTGCCGAGGAGATCTCCGACGTCAATGCCAGTACCAATGAAATGGGCAACTCCGCCGCCCAGGTGCAGATGAGTTCTGAAGAACTGAGTAAAATGGTGGAAAAGTTAAAATCATTAGTCGGACAATTTAAAATCTAAAGGAAAGTAGGCTATGAAAATTAAGTACAAGATCATGAGCCTGGCAATTATTGGCATATTGCTGACAGCAGCAATATTATTTATCACAGTCTTTGTCCAAAAGTCAAAGATCAATGAACAGGTAACCGAAGAATTGCTGAACCAGGCAAACCGGGAAACAAGGACCATTGCTCAGGATGTCTATCGTATGTTGGATTCTCAAAACCAACTTTTAATGCAAAAAGTGAAAACCGATTTAAATGTTGCTGAAGAAGTGATCAATACACAGGGAAATATTCGCTTTACAAATTCCATGGTGAGTTGGAATGCCGTAAATCAATATACCAAAGCCGGCACAACTGTAGAATTGCCCCGAATGTACGTTGGTAATCAATGGCTTGGACAAAATGATGACATTGATAAGCGTTCCCCGGTTGTTGATAAAATTCAGGATTTGGTAGGCGGCACTTGTACTATTTTTCAACGTATGAATGAAGATGGCGATATGCTCAGAGTCAGCACCAATGTGGAAAAATTGGATGACACCAGGGCGATCGGAACTTATATCCCGGCCACAAACCCGGACGGGAAAGCAAATCCGGTTATTAGCAAGGTTATGCAGGGTGAGACCTATTACGGCCGCGCTTATGTTGTCAACGCCTGGTATCTGACTGCCTATAAACCCATTTACGATGAGAATGACAAAGTTGTCGGCATCCTCTATGTTGGTGTCAAACAGGAATCCATTGATGCTATTCGTGAAGGCATTATGGATATTGTGGTTGGGAAAACCGGTTATATTTTTGTTCTGGGCGGTAAAGGCGACCAGAAGGGTGAAGTAATTATTCATAAATTCCCTGAACGAGTCGGTAAAAATATTTACAATAATGAAGATGCCAATGGAAAACTCTATATTCAGGAGATGGTGGATAATGCCATAAATCTCGAAGGTGATGAAGTTCATTTCGTTAATTATTTTTGGCAGCGCTACGATGACCAGCCACCATCAAAAAAAATTGCCGCCATTGGCTATTTTGAACCCTGGGACTGGGTCATTGGTGTAGGGGCCTATGAAAAGGATTTTATGGACGCGGTGGAAAATGTCAATCAAAACCTGTCCCAACTGATTTATTTCTTCGTTGTTGGCGTAATTATCTCGATTATTGTGATCGGCGGGGTTGTTATTGTTTTTGCCCGCAGAATTGTTAAGCCCATTAATAATGCTTCCCGGCGATTGGAAGACATTGCCCAGGGAGAGGGCGATTTAACACAGCGGCTGGAAGTTGTTTCAAATGATGAGTTGGGCGTAATGTCAAAGTGGTTTAATGTTTTCATTGAAAAAATCCAAAATATGATTAGTGAGATTTCCGATAATACCAATACAATTGCCGCTTCCGGAACAGAGCTGAATGCTATTGCAGAAGAAATGAGTCGCGGAACCCAGCAGACAGTTGAAAAAGCCAATAGTGTCGCCGCCGCTGCCGAAGAAATGAGTTCAAACATGAACACGGTGAACAGTTCCATGGAAGAGACTAATGAAAATCTCAACACTGTGGCTTCCGGTACTGAGGAGATGAGCGCCAGCATCAATGAAATTGCTGATAATGCTTCCAAATCTACCGAAATTACCAAAAGCGCTGTATCCCAGGCTAAAAAGGCATCCAATCAGGTGAATGAACTGGGTAAAGCCGCTCAGGAAATTGTTAAGGTTACCGATACAATCGCTGAAATCTCGGACCAAACCAATCTGCTGGCCCTGAACGCCACCATTGAGGCCGCCCGTGCCGGTGATGCGGGAAAGGGATTTGCCGTTGTGGCCAATGAAATTAAGGAACTGGCGCGGCAAACAGCCGAAGCTACGGAAGAAATTGCCCAAAAATTAAACGGAGTGCAAAACACATCACAGGATACAGCCACAGAAATTACCTCTATCACTGAAATCATTAATGAAATTGATCATATTGTAGGCGCAATTGCCGCCGCTGTGGAGCAGCAGAATGCGACTACCTCAGAAAATGCCCAGAAGATAAATACAATCTCAGGCAATATGCGAGAGATCAGTGAAAATGTGAATCAGAGCAGCCGGGCTTCGCTGACAATAGCTGAGGAAATTGCCGAGGTTAATGACAGTTCCAATGAGATGGGAAATAGCGCCAGCCAGGTACAATTAAGCGCAGATGAATTGAGCAAATTAGTACAAAATTTAAAAGTAATGGTCGGACAATTTAAAATATAGGAGTTTTTATGGCGGATAGAGCAGAAACAAAAACTGTTAAGACTGAACAGGATCTTTTCCAAATATGTAGTTTCTTTTTGGGAGAAGCCCTTTGTGGAATTGATATCAATACTGTTCAGGAGATCAGTAAAGACATGGAAATGAGCGAAGTGCCTTTATCGCCGGACTATGTACTGGGGATCAAAAACCTGCGTGGCGGGATTGTCTCGGTTATTGATCTCGGGGAAAAGATCGGGCTTCAGCCATCAAAAATTGATGAGGACAGCCGGATAATAATCGTGAACTGGAAAGACGAATATATAGGCTTATTAGTGGACGAAATTTCCAATATTTTGCCGGCGGACCGTAACTATCTTGAAGACCCGCCCTCAAATGTCAAAGGAATGCAGGGAAAGTACTTTCAGGGTGTAATCAATACGGATTCAGGATTGATCGCATTGATGAATATAGACGAAGTGCTTTCAACTGATGAGTAGAAAAGGACAATGGATCTTATGAAAGTATTAATTGTTGATGATACAATTTTTTACCGGAAAATATTGCAGGATGTGCTTGAGGATATAAACGGGATTGAGGTAGTTGGCTCCGCCCATAACGGCAAACTGGCGATTGATAAAATCAAACGCCATAAACCGGACCTCATCACCCTGGATGTTGAAATGCCGCGCATGAACGGACTTGAAACATTGAAAGCGATTCAGGATCTGGACCTGGATGTCGATGCTTTGATGGTTAGTTCCAAAACACAGCATGGCAGTGAGATTACGATTCAGGCATTGGCCCTGGGCGCCTTTGATTTTATCTCAAAACCGGATATTGATGACCCGGAGGAGAATAAAAAAATTCTTAAACGGGAATTGATGTCAAAATTTCATATTCTCAGACAAAAAAAGAAACTGAATACATTGGTTCAAAAAACCAAATCTGTCGGCACAACAAAAAAGAAATTTCCGGCAAAAACAAGAACTTCTTTTTACGAAACATCAACAAAAATTGACAGCAAATCTGTGAAACGGACGGAAAAATCCCAGATTGTTGCCATCGGTTCTTCAACAGGAGGGCCTAATGCCCTGATAACCCTGATATCCGGTTTGCCTGAAAATTTGGGTGTGCCCGTGGTTATTACGCAGCATATGCCGCCTGTGTTTACGGCCTCTCTGGCCAGGACATTGAACTCAAAAACATCACTCACAGTAAAAGAAGCTGTGGACGGTGAAGTATTAAATAAAGATACCGTTTATATTGCCGCCGGCGGCCAGCAAATGAAAGTTGCTTCCGGTGTCGGTTTTCAGAAAATGATCAGAATTACCGATGATCCGCCGGAAAACAGTTGCAAGCCATCAGTGGATTATCTTTTTCGATCCGTATCCAGGGAATACGGTTCAAAAGTCACCGGCGTTATTCTTACAGGGATGGGGAATGACGGCAAAATAGGCATGTCCGTAATGAAAGCAGCCGGCGCTTTGATCCTGGCGCAAAACGCGGAAACCTGCGTTGTCTATGGTATGCCAAAAGCAGTCATTGATGCCGGCCTCGCCGATAAAATATTGCCAATCCAAAAAATAAGTGAAGAAATTGTAAAATCGATAAAACTATGAAAAAAATTACAGAATCAGAAATAAAAGCCTTTGCCGATTATGTCTACCAAATATCCGGAATTCATCTCGATGAAACCAAAGGATATCTGCTGGAGTCCCGGTTAAATCCATTATTAATGGCCTATAAATTATCCGAATATGGTGAATTATTAAAGATGGCTAAGCGGGATAGCAAAAAAGATTTACAGGAGAAGATCATTGATGCGATTTCAACCAATGAAACCTTCTTTTTTCGTGATAAAACGCCCTTTTCTGTTCTTCAGCATAAATTGATACCCGAACTGATTGACCGTCGTCAGAAATTGTATAAATCCAAGCAAATACCAATTAGAATATTGAGTGCGGCCTGCTCTACCGGGCAGGAGGTTTATAGCATAGCCATGACCTTAAAAGAAGTGATACCCAATATCAATAATTATGATATTTCGATTTTAGGTGTGGATATAGGTGATGAAGTTATTGCCAGGGCATCCTATGGTAAATATGGGAAATTTGAAGTTGAGCGCGGACTATCGCCCAATATGCTGCATAAGTATTTTTACCGTCATGATCAGGGCTGGCGCATTAAAGATGAAATTCGTGTTATGGCAAATTTTAAAAAAGTAAATTTATTGGACACATTTTCAAACCTGGGCTATTTTGATATTATCTTTTGCCGTAATGTAGCGATTTATTTTAAGTATAATGATAAAGTTAAGTTGTTTAAAAAACTGGCCCGGATTCTGGAACCTGACGGTGCCTTGATTGTCGGTGGATCGGAATCCCTTACAGGAGTTGCGCCTGATTTTCAGGTAAATCATTATTTAAAAGGAATTTACTACACATTAAATGATAGTTCTAATGAAAAATCCAGGGAGGTGAAAAAGTTCGAAGTTCATACCTTCAACCAGGAACAGGAACATCCAAAGCGGGTTAAGTGGATCAAACGAACAATTCGTTATGTCCAACCTGCTGAAATGAAAAGCGACCGGTCTGTCGCATCACCCCAGCGGCGGTTTCAGACGACACAATCGACATTGGAAAAATTGAAGGAAAAACGAATTTCCATACAAAAGAAATCCGCGGAATTAAAGAAACCTCCTTCCAATAAAGAAGAAATACCTGAGGAAAAGATTGTCAAACAGCAGGTCGCTGAAACTGAAGTGGTAGAAATTCCAAAACAAGAAGCCGATGCCGTAAAAAGTTCTTTGCAGGATAAGATCAGCAAGCAATATATCAATAAAAGTTCGCTGTTGGGAACTATCGCAGGCAAATATGAGAACAAAAAAACGCTAAGGTTTAAATCCAATACCGGCAACAATCAAAATTCTTTATTGAACAGAATATCAGGTAAGTAATAAGAATGTTTTATAATTCTCTGTTTTTTATTAGATTTTCATGAACTAATAAAAAACAGAGATTTTTATGCCTAAAATCATTAAGAAAAAAGAAGTAAAGTTAAAAATAGCAAAAAGTGCATTTAAAGTTTTTGTAAAAAAAGGGTACCGCGATACACGCATCAAAGATATTGCCGACTGTTGTAATATCAGCCGCACTTCCATCTACCAGTATTTTAATAATAAAGATGAAATTTTATTTTATAATTTACATGCCCATCTGGATGATATCTATTATTTATACCGCTTGATACTTCGTCAGAAAAATCTTAATGAATTGGAAAAAATTCAAAAGATCATCGAAGAGATTTTTCATCAATATTATAACAAACAAAATGTCCTGGATTTATATGCCACCTATTGGCTCAAAGAAAAACTTGAAAACCCCGGCGTCCAGAGTGAGTTGCAAAAACGGACTGAAAAGTTGAAAGATGTGTTCGCGGCTCTGCTGAAAAAAGGAATTGCAAGAAACGTGATCAAAGAACTGGATGTTGACAGTATGGCTAATATTCTTTTTTTGATTGTCCGCGGGTTTATTATGCAGAGTTCTGTTTATAATAATGTCTCGCCGGCAGCCTTGATCAAGAGTACCAATTTTCTGTTACAGGGACTAAAGCGGGTTAATTGAGTATCCGTGGCTGCTGATGAAAGGCAAGTGGCTTGCAGCGGTTTTGTCCAACCAATTTGTATCAAATTTTTGTTGATCCAGCAATTCCTTGTTGATGACCAGCATGTCGGTTTTTCCATCTATTTTACCGGCAGAAACCAGCGGATATTGCTGGAAAGTGGCGTGTTCCTTACGTAATAGTTTGCAAAAATCATTGTCCAGAATAATTTTACTGTTGGGATTATTAAACAAAACCAGGTGGTTGCTGAAAGATTTTGATAATATTTCTCTAAAAAGTTCCGGCGCGTGAATGTCACCTTTAATGATCTTTGTATTTACCGTGCGAATGTCAAAATTCGCTTCCTGAATTTTACTGACAATAAAAAGGTCAGACAAGCCTGTCGTTTGATTTAAGACCGATGCCAGGCTTTCGGGAAATGTTGCGAGGTTTTCTTTTGTAAGGTATATGATAAGGGTGAAATCAATCACTTGTTTTATACTTCTTTTTTAGGAATTTTTTCAAATCATTAAAATTATTAAACATTTCGGTGGTGCAGCCTAAAACCCAACCGCTGATCTCGGCATTTAGTTTTTCTGTCACCATATAGACCGGAATATTATGCTCAAAAGCAACTGTTATTTCGCCATAAGTGCCGCCGCCTTTTTCCGTGTACTCGTCCCAGTAGCAAATAATATAATCAATCCCGTTTATCAGTTCATTCAGATCACCATTGATCAGTTTACGCAAAATAATTTTGTAACGATTGATGTCGGTAACCTTCAGGCCGCGAAAGGTTTCCATTTCTTCCTGTGTCAGATATTTTGTTTCTTCTTTCAACGGATTATAGTAGTCGTGTGCCAGTTCCTCTTCCAGAAATCTGCCGAGGTTTTCCCGCCATTTTCTACCCAGATCCGGTGCGTGTTCGATTGCCCCTGCCAAATATGCTTTCATTTTCCTAATTCCCTCTTGTATAAATAGTAATTTAGTGGCACTAATGTAATAGTTACCAGACTTACATACAATGTTTCAATTAATGAAAATTCATTATTTAGCAATAACTTCCTGGCGCCGTTGAAAACAATACCAAAGGGCGTGTAATCCAAAACCAGGTACAGGGATTCCGGGAATATGCCGGTTTGGAACATAAAGCCCGAACAGAATAAAAGCATAAATAAAATAAAATAAATATGATACTCAATGTATTTGTTTTTCCTGAAAAATAATTTAAGCAAGGCGACGATCGCTATCACCATGATCAGAGAAACCATAACAAACAGGAAAAAATAAAGGCAATAGATGACATTGAACGACAGATTACTGAATAGATAAAATATTAAAGTCACTGAAAACAGTGATAGAATTGCCAAAATTATTGTGGAAATTTTCTGTCCCCAATAAAGCATGGAAACAGAGATTCCCGCGGTGCGGTAATTTAACCGCTCGGTGTGATTATTGAGTAGTTTATCATGCTGCTGAAAGGAAATAAGAATGGCATATAAAATCGAAATAAAAATGATCAGGCCGGGATACATAAACTTAACTACTGACAGATCAGCTGTCATTTGATAGCCGCGCAGGATTATCCCCGATGTGAGTAATGCCAGCTGCGCGTTAATTATCACGGTTGTCAGTATTTTTCCGGCGGACAGTTCATTTTTAATTACGGTTAGTAATGGTTTCATACCAGGCCCTCATCAGATAACAGTTGATTTAGGAGTTCTTCGAGATCAATTGAATTACAGGAAACGCGCAAAATGGCTTCATTGTCAATTGTTTTTAAAATACTGTAAAATTCATGCAGCCCTTTGCATTGGAATTCAATGGAATTGCCGGTTTCGTAGACCTGGTCAATATCCTGCAACTCATTTAGTTGGCTAATGATTTGGGGATGTTCCTTTTTTAATTCCACCTGACCGGTGAAGGGCAGATCCACCTGAGTCGTCATTTTTTCCAGATCGCCATCAAAACGCACTCCCTGGTTCTGCAGTACAATCCAGCGGTCAGCCACAGTATGTAATTCTGTAAACTCATTAGTGGCAATGACCACAGTTTTTTCGCCTTTGACCATGCGTAGATAGTCCAGCAGTACCCTGCGTATATTGAAATCCAGATAGGCAAGCGGTTCATCCCAGATGATGATCTCCGGTGAATGCAGCAGTGAAAGAACAATGCTTAACCGTTTCCTGATACCCATGGAGCATTGACTTACTTTGGTTTCAAAAAAAGGAGTTAAGTCAAATTGTTTCGATAGGTTTTTTGAATTGGTCGTAAATTGTGTAAGCGTCATCTCCAGAAATTGGGCACGGCGCTCGAGATTTTCAAAAACAGTCAAATGGTCTTCATAGAGCGGAATATCCCCCATAAAACCAATTTTTTTTATCAGTGACCGGTCTCCGTTAAACTCCTGACCCTCAATATAGATTTTTCCATTGGTGGGCGTATAAATTCCGGCAAGTAAATTCAAAAAGGTGGATTTGCCTTCTCCATTTCTGCCCAGAACGACAAAATTGGAGCCCTTTTCAATACCAAAACTGAGATTACTGAGAATATATCTGTTCTCTAATTGTTTGCTAACTTTTTTTAATGCGATAGATGCTTCCACTAGTGCGCCTCATACCATGATTTTCCGGTTCCAATATCAATTTTTACAGGGACATCCAATTTAATAGCATTAGCCATTTCAGTGTGGATCATTGATTTTAATTTTTTCACTTCACTATCGGGACATTCAAAAATCAGTTCATCATGCACCTGTAAGATCATTTTTGCCTGCCATGCTTCTTCTTCCAGTTTGTTTTGAATATTGATCATGGCAATTTTTATCATATCTGCGGCAGTCCCCTGAATCGGCATATTAATGGCTATTCGTTCGGCGGCCTGCTGCATATTTTTATTACTGCTGGTAATGTTTTTGGTATAGCGAATCCGGCCGGAAATGGTTTTTACGTAGTTATTTTCCCGGGCAAATTCCAAAGTCTCTTCAATGAAAGTGTTGATACCGGGATAAGTGGCGAAATAATCAGCGATTAATTCTTTGGCATCATTCATGGAAATATTCAGTGAATTGCTCATACGATAGGGGCCGGCGCCATACATGACACCAAAATTTACTACTTTGGCGCTGCGTCGCATTTCCGGTGTGACCTCTTCTTCATCGACTTTATAAACCAGGGCGGCTGTGCGGGTGTGTATATCCAGGTCTTGCTGAAATGCCTTGACCAACTCCGGGTCTTTGGAAAGGTGGGCCATGATCCGCAATTCTATTTGGGAATAATCCGCTGCAATAATTTTCCAATTGGGATTTTGAGCGACAAAGGCTTTACGAATTTCCCGGCCGGACTCCGAACGTACAGGAATATTTTGAAAATTCGGATTGCTGCTGCTGAGGCGTCCGGTGGAAGCGATGGTCTGATTAAAGGAAGTATGGATCCGCTTTGTTTCCGGGTTGACCAGTTTTGGCAAGGCGTCCAGATACGTATTTTTCAGTTTGGTCATTTGGCGATATTCCAGAACCAGTTCCGGTAATGGGTGCAGGTCTCTCAGTTTTTCCAGCACTTCAACAGCTGTCGAGCCTTTTTTAAAATTGGGCAGCTCCAGCTTGTCGAATAGAATCTCGCTCAATTGTTTTGGCGAATTGATATTGAATTCAATTTCCGATTCAAAAAATATCTGTTCTGAAATATCCTTGATTTTGTCATCCAGTTTTTTTGACATTTTTTTGAGAAAATCTATATCAACATAGACACCGTTCAGTTCCATTTTTCCCAGGGTGGTTATCAGCGGGAGTTCAATTTTATTATAGATGTCAGCCAGGTGTAGTTTTTTCAGTTCCTCTTTTAAAATATCCACAAGTTGCAGCGCCACATCCGCATCCTCGGCAGCGTAAAAGGTGATTTTGTCCACATCCACCTGATCCATGGTCTTGTTATTCTTTTTATCACCCAGCAAGGCTGAGATAGGCTGCATGGTATAGTTGAGGTATTGCTGGCTTAAATGGTCCAGTTTATAGGTGCGAAGATCAGGATTCAATAAAAAAGCGGCGACCATTGTATCAAAGACAATATTGGTCAGATCAATGCCGTAACGCCGCAGGATCATCCAGTCATATTTTATGTTCTGGCCGCATTTCGGAATGGATTTGTCCTCCAGAATGACTTTCAATTCTTCCAGTAATTCCAGCCGGTCTTCATCTTTGAAAAGAGCAATCTGTTTGGACGGGCTTTGAATCGGGATATAAACTCCGGTATCTTTTTGCCAGCTCATGGCCACACCCACGATTTCCGCCCGGGCCGGTTTGGTTGATGTGGTTTCCAGGTCAACTGACAGGAGGGGGGCTTTTTTTATTGCTTTGACAATGGCTTGTATACCTGCCACTGTGTTGATGGTTTTGTAGTCTTTTTCAGCTTTTGTCTGTGTTTTACCGAGATTATAGGTATCAATAAATTTATGAAAATCCAGTTTGGTAAAAATTTCAAAGAGCTCCTCTTTATTAACACCGTCAAATTTGAGATTATCGATATCAATATCTAAGGGGACATCGGTTTTGATGGTGGCTAATTTTTTAGAGAACAGCCCTTCTTCTTTACCTTTTTCCAGCAGGCCGGCCACCCGTTTGTTGCCGATTTTATCAGTGTTTTCCAGGATATTTTCCAGGCTGTCAAATTCTTTGAGAAGCGGAACAGCCTTAGCTTTACCAACACCGTAAATACCGGGTATATTATCGGATTTATCCCCCAGCATTGCCAGGTAATCGGCGATCTGTGAGGCTTTCACACCATATTTTTTTTCCACATCTTCTGCTTTAAAAATTGTATCTTTCGCTTTTCCGCGGCCAAGTTTCAACATGTGAATATTATCATTTAGTAATTGCATCAGGTCTTTGTCAGCGCTGACAATATAAACTTCAAAATCTTTTGCCTCAGCCTCTTTTGCCAGGGTGCCGATACCATCATCGGCTTCAAATCCCGGCGTTAAGATCAGGTTCGCATTCATTGACTTGCTGATCTGGTGAAGCATGGGCAATTGTTCCACCAGGTCAACCGGAGTATCCGGCCGGTTGGCCTTGTATTTTTCATACATGTCATGGCGAAAGGTTTTTTCCGGACCATCAAAAAAAATAGCCATATAATCCGGATTTTGTTCTTCAATTATGTTAAACATTGTTGTGGTAAAGGAAAAGCATGCGCCGGTCGGCATTCCGTCGGAATTGGTCAATGCTGATCTCTCCATGGCATAATAGGCCCTGTAGGCCAGGGCGGAACCGTCAATTAAAAATAAGGTTTTTTTCTTCTTCATAATTTCTTTTATGTTGCGGGAAAGCCTGGGAGTCGAACCCAGCTCGCTGATCATTGCCAGCGATAACGATTTTGAAGATCGCAGTAATCACCGGAGTTACATGCTTTCCCCTCGTTTAATTATTGGTTGTAATCATATAATCCAGATTTTCTCGTTTTTTGATCTGGCGGCCAACGCTTTCAGCAATGGAACGGCTTTCAAAATAACCCACCCGGACAGCAACCAGTTTCCCGTTTTTTCCTTCTATTTTTTTTGTAAAAGCATTATAGCCTTTGGTTTTCAATTTATTTTTCAGATAAGTGGCATTGGTCGGTGAAGTAAAAGCGCCAAACTGTAGGCTGTATTTCATTCTTTCTTCATGATGGGTCTGAATCGGCGACTGATTTTTATAAGATACAAAATTGCCTTCTTGTTTGTCCTTTTCAACTATTACCAGGTTGGGTTTATACTGGGAATTACTGTAAGATAAGTTCAGATGGGGAATCAACCGTTTGTATTTATTGTAATAAAAAGCGGCGGAGTCCTTTTTGTTCACCGCATGATAACTATTGATCAGAACATTAATGCAATTCTCGATACGCTCAGATCCCTGGTATTTTTCAATAAAGGCCTCACAGTCTTTTATGGATTTGTTGTATAGTCCCCGTGTATAATTGTATTCGATAATCTTGATATAGGCATTGTCGGCTTTATCATGATTAGGATACTTATTGACAAAATCAGTGAATATGTTGAGCGCGTCCTGTCCGTTATTTGCAACCAGGCCTGATAAAAACAATACATCGGGTTCATTGGGATGCTTCATTTTCAGAGAGGGCAGGTTTTCCCGCACATAATCATATTTGCCTTTTTCTATCATCGTGTAATAGGAATTGAAATTTTCTGCAAAAAGAAATATTGGCAATATGAATATTAGTATTTTACCGGTCAGTTTCATCATGATATTAATCTATAAAAGTGTCAGTTTCTTTGCAATTGTTGCAGAGCCAGGTGGGCTCATCAACCTCGTGGCCACAGTTTGAGCATTTTGTGATATCCGGTAAATTATAATTGTTGAGTATATCGGCTAATATCCCGGCGCTTTTCCGGCAATTTTCTTTGACAGCATAAAATTTAGCAAGGGATATCCGGAGTTCTGTATCATTTTTTTGGCTTTTTAAATGTTCGTCAATAATGGCAATCGCCTGGGATATCTCGCCTTTGTTTTCATAAAATTCAGCCAGGGCGATGATCGTTTCAGTATTTTTCGGAGATTTTTTCAGTATGTTTCTCAGGAAAGTATTAATGCGTTCAAATTTTCCGAGATTAAATAAAATCTTTTTCAAATCCGGAAATACCAGATAAGCTTTTTCCGGATTGATTTCCACGAATTTTTCCCACCAGTCAACAGCATCTTCCTCACGCTGGTCTTTTATATAAGATAATCCCATGTAATAATAGGGAACTTCGCAGCCCGGATCAAATTTAATTGCTTTTCTGAATACCAGGCGGGCATCATGATATTTGCCACTGTTATAATAGTTTTCCAGACCATCCTGGACCCGGTATATGGTCATTAACCGTTTTTTTGTCGCTTCATCGATCTTATGGTTTTTTTTCAAAGCATCAATAGCATTTTCCCATTGATGGGCGTCCCGGTAGAGTTTGTAGAGATTTTCATTGGCGTAACGATTATGTTTGTCCTGTTTCAGAATTTCTTTCGCTTTTTCGATAGCATCGGAGTAGTTTTCCAGAGCCATATTATCTTCACAAAGCTGGGTCAAAATAGTAATTTGTTGGTCTTTTGTAATGTCCTGGCGGAAAAGAAGGTTTTCGTGAATATTCAAGGCGTTTTTTGCCTGTCCGGTCTTGCGCAGCAAATCTCCCAGTTTAATATAAGCATCGATATTTCGGGTATTATATTTAAGGTATTCACGCAAAGATTCAATTGCTTTCTGGTTTTCATTGTGCAGCATATAATTGAGGCCGGTGGTATAGAGTGAATCGGTTTTCATGGCCTTTCTTTTGGTTTTACCTCTGTTGATAAGCAAGAGAATATAGATTACAATCGCTGCGACCAGTAGAATAATAAATAAAGTGATACTCATGTTTATTTGTCCTGTGTTTTCATTTTATTGGCTTTATTAACCTCTTTGTTTCTCAGTAAATTAACTTCTTTTTCCAATTTAAGGTACTCTTTTTTTAGGGTTCGTAATTGGGATTTTGTATTGATCAGATTTACAGCGGCAAACAAGAGACCTATAATAATACCGAAAATCAATGTAATTAGCAGCGCTATTACAAATTCCATAGTAAAAACATTGTTTTCCGTAAAAAATTTGATATCAACTGTTTTATCCAAATTTTGAATAATAAATAATGATAATAAAAATGCGATAACAATGATTAAAACCATTTTTACAACTTTCATAAAACCTCCGATTCCTTAAATTTACCAAATAAAGAAACTCCTGCAAAATCTATTATTGTAACCGGCACATAACTGCCTATTGCCGGATCGCCTTCTTTGATGATCACAGTTTTATTGGTATCTGTTCTCCCCAGTTTTTCGCGGCTGTGTTTTTTGCTTTCACTTTCAATAAAAACTTCAACCTTTTTACCGAGGTATTTTTTATTCTGAATTAATGTATGCTCTTTTTGTTTGGCAATTATTCTGTTTAGCCGGTCTGCTTTGATTTCCCGGGGCACATTGTCCGCAGTTTTGGCGGCTTTGGTTCCCTGGCGCGGTGAATATTTGAACATAAAGGCGGAATCATAGACCACCTTATCCATAACATCCAGCGTGTCCTGAAAATCTTCTTCCTTTTCATCTGGAAAGCCAACGATAATATCGGTTGTCAAAGCAACTTCCGGAATATATTTACGAATTTTTGAGACCAATTCAAGGTAGCCTTCTTTTGTATAGGTTCTGTTCATATTTTTTAAGGTTCTGGTGGCACCGGCTTGCAATGGAAGGTGAATATGATTGCAAATATTGTTATGAGCGGCCATAACTTGTATTGTTTCTTCCGTTAAATCTTTGGGATGAGGGGAGGTGAAACGAATTCTTTTTACAGCGTCTAATCCGGCGATTTCCCGCAAAATATCATGAAATTTTCTTCCTTTGTCATTATAGGAGTTCACATTTTGTCCAAGGAGAACAATTTCCTGCCGGCCGGAATTGACAATATGCTCAGCCTGCTCAAGTACCTTTTCAAAAGCCATGCTTCGTTCCCTTCCGCGGGTAAAAGGAACAATGCAATATGTGCAGAAATTATTACATCCGCGGGTAATGGGAATGTATCCCGAATAGGGGTTTAGATATTTTGGAATAATAGTGTCATACATTTCCGTTTCGGAAAAATCACAACTGACATGAAATCGGTGGTTGGATTCTTCGGCAATAATCTTTGTTATGTCATGATAAGCATCCGGACCCAGAACAAAATCAATATTGGGAATGTTTGCCTGAATAGTTTTTTTCTTTTGTTGGGCTGTACATCCAATCAGGCCTACTTTAGCATGAGGATTGATCTTTTTTATACTGGAATACTGAAATAATTTATTAATGGCTCGCTGCTCCGCTTTGAACCGTACGGAACAAGAGTTCACGATAATAATGTCTGCCTGTTGGTATTGGTCGGTTGCGCTGTATCCTTGTGCTTCTAATAAACTTTTGACAATTTCCGAGTCAGATTCATTCATCTGGCAGCCGTGTGTTTCAATAAAATATTTCATTTTGTCCTTATTTATTATGCCGTAATCTATTCAAAATTATAGAAAATTACACTATAAATATTGGTGAAATTGAGACTCTTTCAGGAGAAAACAATCCTGAAAAAAGGTGGTTAGTTTAAAGGGCCGGTGAAAAAATATCTTTCCGGATTCTTTTTAACACCGAACTGGCGTACTTCGTAATGCAGGTGTGAGCCGGTGCTGCGTCCGGAACTGCCGACTTCGCCGATCTTTTCGCCGCGTTTAACCGACTGACCGGTTTTTACATTGAATTTGTTCAGGTGTGCATAAACGGTGGTATAGCCATGTCCGTGATCAATTTTGATGATCCTGCCATAGCCGCCGGAACTGTAAAAACATTCCCGTACAACACCGTCAGCGGCTGCATACACAGGTGTGCCAAGCTGGGAACTGATGTCCAGTCCGTAATGAAACTGTCGTTTTTTTGTAAAAGGGTCGTGACGATAACCAAAATCACTAGTGATAAATCCGCCATCCACCGGTATGATTGAAGGGGTTGCCTGGATCAGATCGTTATGATTTTTAACAGCGTTATAGATTTCTGTATAACTGAGTTTTTCAAGTTCCAAATCTCTTTCAATTTGTCCCAGTTTTCTGGAAAGATCCGAGATCATCAAGCTATCATTGGGGATAAATTTATCCAGTTTTGTTGTTTTGTGGATTACTTTACCACCGATACCTAATTGGCGAATATCTTTATCAATGGTGGGGATATCAGTATAAGTTCGCAGCGCTTTATCTTTTTCAAATAGTAAAGAAAGATTTTGACTCACTGAATCCAGCCGTGTCTCCATATTATGGATAACAGTAACCAATTCTTTGTTGTCATTTTTTAATTTTGTTAGTTTAGTTCTATATATGAATTCGGATAAATATTCTACCGTAATAAATCCACTTATCAGGATTAATAAGATTATTGATGAAATAAAAACAATAATTTTTGTAGGTGATAGAAAAAAAGTTACCGGCTTTTTGTTATTTTCTAATAAAAAATCGAACTTTTCTTTTTGTTTTTGCATTTATAGTTTTTCTCTTCTTAAGTTACACTATATCCAGTTGCCCTCTGTATATTAAACACAAAAAGATAAGATGTCAATCTTTTTTTTATCCTAAGTAACTTCTCAGATGTTCCGTCCGTGAAATATGGCGCAATTTTCGAATCGCTTTTTCTTTTATTTGACGCACTCTTTCCCTCGTGAGATTGAGGATATCGCCAATTTCTTCCAGGGTGGCCGGACGCTCACGATTAATACCAAAATAATAGCGAATAATCATTTCTTCACGGTTGTCCAGGGTTTTCAATGCCTCGTCAATTTCCGATTTAAAACTCTCTTCCATCATGTCGTCATGGGGGACGCTTCCGTTTTCCGTAGGAAGAATATCTTTCAAAGTGCTCTTTTTGTCCTGGGGAAGTGGTGCGTCAATACTAAGTACACTATCGCCTTGTTGACTAGAGGTTCTTTGATCGATATTTTCACTTTCCATTATATATTCCAGTTCTTTTTGGTTGGGTTCCCGTCCGTATTGATTTTGAAAGTCATTCGCTGCCCGGGATAGTTTTTTTATATTACCAACGACATTTAAGGGCAGGCGGACTAATCGTGAGTTTTCGGATATTGATTGCAGTATGGTCTGCTTGATCCACCAGACAGCGTAACTGATAAATTTGAAACCACGGGTTTCGTCAAATCGTCTGGCGGCTTTAATTAAGCCAATATTACCTTCATTGATCAGGTCGGCAAGGGAGAGGCCATGGCCCTGATATTTTTTAGCCACGGAAACAACAAAGCGAAGATTCGCGCGTAATAGTTTATCCAGCGCCTCTTCATCGCCTTGTTTAACCCGTACAGCGAGGGAAATTTCTTCTTCTGAAGATAGTGGTTCTTCTTCACTGATCTCCTGAAAATATTGTTTTAAAACTCTACTGTAAATATGCTCAGGTAGTTGTTGGTTTGTTTTGGTCTTCATAGATGATGATCCTCGGTAAATTAATTTTCTTCAACAGGTTTGTTTTCATTCTGTTTTTTTGTTTCAAGTTTTTGTTTTTTTTCATCAATGTTTTCATTGATCCCGGTTATTTTTTGCAGAACTTTACTGACCTCCTGATTGTTTTTTAATGACGAGAAATCTTCTTCATTAATGTTTTCGAACAGGATTTTACCCAGTTTGAGGTATTCCTGTTCCTTAGACTTTTCCAACTGGTAAATATCCAGTTTTATCTTGCTCTGTTTGGTTAATTTTTCAGCCTTTTCGGCTGCATCTCTTGTAAATTCCGAGGCTTTGTCCGCGGCACTTGTTGCGAATTTTTCAATTTTTTGTTTTATGTTGTCCCAATTCTGTGTCATCTTTCCTCCTGTTAAAGGGTAGCACGAATAAAATGCCATAAAACTTATTATTTCTTCATATTAATTATGTTTGTTGATTATTCCTAAAAAAATATGGATTAATTTTTTTTACAAATTATATTAATAATTCAGTTAATTTTTTATGAACAGTGCTATTTAGTTTATTACTTTTATTCACATAAGATTGATGGTTATTTCAGAATAAAGTTACAAAAAATATATGAATTTACAATGAAATATTAATTTTTATTGTTGTTATGAAATTTGTCTGTTTTCATGAATATTTTATTATTGCCGGTGTAATTAAACAAAAATCTAACCCTTTTTCCGATTTAAATCAGTAACAATTATAAGCATCTGAGATATGGTTAAGGAGTTGTCATTTCCCTTTTCTTTTTTCTGTT
>CAZCHS010000021.1:0-7610 GCA_964498725.1 uncultured bacterium
CACATCAAAATCATCGGGAAATAAAAGATTGACGGTCAGGGCTGGAGAATGATGATAAACAAAATTTAAAATCCCTTCCTGGCGGCCATTAGAATTCCCCCTGGATTACAATTCGATTTGCAACAGAAACGATGCATGCTTCTATTATTCCAAAAAAATATTTATTATGCGGTATTTTATAATTTTTTTATTTAAAGTTGTAGTGTTAAGTTTGTTTTGTTTAAAATAAAGGGTAATGATATCTTATTGATTACTCAATGAACAACAACTATTAGTGACAAGTGAAGATAGAGATAAATAACCAGGTGGAATAAAATGAAAAAATTAGTATTAAACATTAGCATGGTCTTAGTCAGCATTTTTTTTGTAATGACCTATGCTGCGACGCAAACGGAGACAAAACCGGAAAGCACTAAACAAGAACAAAATAAGCTGGTGACCGCCCGAAAAATAACGCCCACAACAATTAAAATTGAGTGTTCTGATCACCGGGAAATGTGGATTGATTTTTATGGGAACACTATTTTCAGACTGTTTCAGGATGATAGCGGAAAAGGATTGCGCGATCCTCAGGCAGACCCGCCGGCAGAAATCCTGGTAAAGAATCCCCGGCAACCGGTTTCCAAGCTTGATCTTAAAGAGACCGGGAACCAGTTTATTATTGAAACCCCCGCGCTGCAATTGACCCTTGACAAAAATAAATCAACCTTTGAACTTACCAATTTAAAAACGGGTAAAACAGTTGTAACATCCACCGCTCCCATCGCTTTCGAAAAAAGCAAAACAAACATTGAACTGAGCAGTGAACCTGATGAATATTTTTATGGCGGTGGCGTACAAAATGGACGGTTTTCCCATAAAGAGCGTGTTATTGCTATCGAAAATCAAAATAGTTGGACCGACGGCGGTGTGGCTTCTCCAACTCCCTTTTACTGGTCAACCAATGGCTACGGTTTTATGTGGTACACTTTTAAAAAGGGGACCTATGATTTTGGCGCAAAGAAGGAAAACAGCGTAATCCTTTCCCACGATACCAATTACCTGGATGTCTTTTTCATGGTAAGCGGTGGCCCGGTCGCCCTGCTCAGGGACTTTTATCAATTGACCGGCAATCCGGTATTGATCCCCAAGTTCGGATTTTATGAGGGACATCTGAATGCTTACAATCGGGATTACTGGCAAGAAGATTCCGCCGGTATTCTTTTCGAAGACGGGAAACGCTACAAAGAATCCCAGCAAGATAACGGTGGCACGAAAGAATCGCTGAATGGTGAGCAAAACAACTATCAGTTCTCGGCGCGGGCAGTTATTGATCGCTATGCCGACCATGATATGCCACTGGGCTGGATTTTACCAAATGATGGCTATGGCGCCGGATACGGGCAAACCTCCACCCTGGATAGCAACATTGCAAACCTGAAAGAATTTGGCGACTACGCCCGCAAGCATGGTGTTGAAATTGGATTATGGACCCAGTCCGACCTGCATCCCATTGATACGATTGAAGCGCTTTTACAACGGGATATTGTTAAGGAAGTCAGCGTTGCCGGCGTGCGTGTACTAAAAACCGATGTGGCCTGGGTTGGCGCCGGATATTCCTTTGGATTAAATGGCGTCCAGGATGCTGCTGAAATTATGCAGCAGTATGGCGATGATGCCCGGCCCTTTATTATTTCACTCGACGGGTGGGCAGGAACACAACGATACGCCACGATCTGGACAGGCGATCAGACCGGTGGTAACTGGGAATACATTCGTTTTCACATCCCGACCTATATTGGATCAGGACTGTCAGGAAATCCAAACATTACAAGCGATATGGATGGTATCTTCGGTGGTAAAAATCCAATTGTCAATACCCGCGATTTCCAATGGAAAACCTTTACGCTGATGCAATTGAATATGGATGGCTGGGGCGCCAATGAAAAATATCCTCATGCTTTGGGCGAACCCGCCACTTCAATAAACCGCAATTATTTAAAACTTAAATCGGAGCTGTTGCCTTACGCTTACAGTGTCGCCCATGAAGCTGTTGCCGGCATGCCGGCGATGCGGGCGATGTTCCTGGAAGAAAAAAATCCCTATACTCTGGGAAAACAGACCGAATATCAATTTATGTTCGGGTCGAATTTTCTTGTTGCCCCCATTTATAAAAATACCAAATCCGATTCATCGGGGAATGATATCAGAAACCATATTTATCTGCCCGCGGGAAGTTGGGTGGACTATTTTTCCGGAGATTTGTATACGGGTGGCCGGGTCATTAACCATTTCGATGCACCCCTTTGGAAATTACCGGTATTCGTCAAACGAGGCGCCATTATCCCGATGGTGAATCCAAATAATAATGTTGATGAAATAAACCGGCAAAAGAGAATTTATGAGATCTATCCTTACGGTAATTCTGCTTTTATTGAGTATGATGATGATGGACGAACAACTGACTATATGCGTGATCAATATGTCAAAACGCACATTGAATCAAGGGTTGATGGTGACAAGGTAAATATCGTTGTCGAACCTGCAACCGGTGATTTCGATGGTTTTGTAAAAGAAAAGGAGACCGAATTCCGCATCAATGTAACCCGTAAGCCCAAAAAAGTGGTTGCTAAAGTCAACGGGAAAAAGGTTCGTCTGAAAAAAGTAAAATCAAGGGAAAGATTCAATGCCCGGACTAATGTTTACTATTACGATCCGGCACCAAATATGAATCGGTTCGTCACAGCAGGCAGTAATTTTGAAAAGGTCTCCATTACTAAAAATCCGCAATTATTAGTAAAAGTTGGACCAACAGACATTAGCCAAAACCGCATTCGGTTACAGCTAGAGGGGTATACATTTAATCCGGAAAACCATCTGCTAAGGCTTACCGGCCCTTTACCAACATTGGAAAATGTCACTGTCCCGGACAGCAATGCCACGGCCTATTCATTGAAACCCACCTGGGATAAATTAGCCAATGCTGATTACTACGATATTCAATTTAACGGTATGTTGTACACAAATATTAAAGACAATGAGTTGTTGTTTGAAAATTTAATGCCGGAAACCGACTATACATTCAAAGTCCGGGCGGTTAATAAAAGCGGAAAATCAGAGTGGGTTAGTTTCATTGCTAAAACAAAGGCCGATCCGCTACAATTTGCTATAAAAGGAATTGTGGCTGAATGTACAGCCGATATGCAGGCGGGTCAGGGCCTGAACCAATTGTTTGACTTTGATGAAAATTCAATGATGCATACGAAATGGGGTGTGAAAGCGGTTCCCTTTGAGATTGTAATCGATTTGAAATCTATCAGCCAACTGGATAAAATAGTCTATTTACCCCGTCTCAGCGGAAAGAATGGAATTATTCAGGCCGGTAAATTCCTGTACAGTGATGACAAAGAAAACTGGTCGACGGCCGGCGATTTTGAATGGAAAGCCGATAATGCAGCAAAAACATTCCTGCTGAAAGAACAACCCGTCGCCCGCTACATCAAACTGGTGGTTGACAAAGGCTATGGCGATTTTGGTTCGGGACGTCAACTCTATATCTTTAAAGTACCGGGAACAGAAAGTTTCTTACCGGGCGATATCAATAATGATGGTGTGATTGACCAAAACGATCTGACATCTTATAGGAACTATACAGGCCTCCGTGAAGATGATAGTGATTTTGACTATGTGAGTCGTGGCGATGTCAACAAAAATGGCTTGATCGATGCTTATGACATCTCAATGGTAAGCACTCAACTGGAGGGTGGCATTAGCAGTGGACCAAAAGAAAAAGTGGCTGGGAAACTGACATTAATCCCCGCAAAGAAGAACTACACCGCCGGTGAAATGGTTGACATTAAAGTAGTTGGCAGCGGACTAAACTCAGTGAACGCCTTTAGTTTCGCGATTCCTTATAGTGGTAAGGTTCTTGAGTATGTTGGTTTATCAGCAGAAAATACCAAAGACATGGACAACATGACTTACAACCGTCTGCATACCAATGGTGACCGGGTTTTGTATCCTACTTTTGTAAATGTTGGCGATCAGCGGGTTATCAAAGGTAATGAGACAATTCTGACGATTCGTTTTAAAGCCAACCAGGATTTTAAATTCAGTCTTGATTTGCAGGATGGACTGCTTGTTGACAAATATCTAAACACAATTAAGTTTTAAACTAAACGTTGTAATAAAAAAAAGTAGGCTGTTCTTTTATGAGCAGCCTACTTTCCATATGGAATAATTATAGTCATTCCCCAACAATCTGTACAAAAATCTTCCGGTCTCTTGGTGAATTATCATGATCAATACAAATGATCTGTTGCCAGGTACCCAAAACCAGTTCTTCCTTATTCAGTGGTACCGTGATTGACGGCCCCAAAAAACTGGCGCGTAAGTGGGAAAATCCATTGTCATCGCCCCAGGTGCTGCCATGCCGGGTGTGCATTTCTTCCGGCCAGAGTTTTTCCAGGGCTTCCTGCATATCTTTGACCAAAGCAGGCTCATATTCGATGGTCGTAATACTGGCGGTTGAACCGATGGCTGAAATGGAGATAATACCCTCGCTTATCTTTGACTGTTGCGCAATTTTTCGTACATCATCCGTGATGTTAATAATATCAGAAAAGCCTTTTGTCTTCAAATGAATTGTATCACTATGTACCATAGTCTCCTCGCATTTTTTATCTTGAAGTTATATCCATTAAGCAATATTAACAATTATATTAACTATCAGCAAAAATATCTGGTTTCTTTATTAATTAATTTTTAAGTTTAATCCCGATAAATTAAAAATAAAAATAGGAGCCTTTAAAACTAACCCGTGAGTTGGCAAAGGCAAAATAATAAAACTGGTAATCTACTTCACTGCAAAAAAGCGGTCAAGTAGATTTTTTTTATGAGGAGAAAAAATGAAGTTTAAAGAAAAGTCAAAATTAGCTGATGCCAGGGCCCTGGAGCGGACCCTGAACAGGTTGGCCCATGAAATTCTTGAAAAATCCAGCAGTACAGAAGATATCGCTATCATCGGCATTCGCACAAGAGGAGAATTTCTGGCCAAGCGAATTGCTAAAAAAATAGAGGAAATTGAAGGAGTGGAAATTCCTGTTGGCGTTCTGGATATTGTGATGTACAGGGATGATTTTCGCGTCAAGCATAAACTACCGGCTGTGGAGGTAACAGATATTCCTTTTGGTATTGATAATAAAACGCTGATCCTGGTGGATGATGTGGTCTATACAGGCCGGACAATCCGGGCAGCCCTGGATGCATTGGTTGATTTTGGCCGGGCGGCAAAGATACGGCTGGCAGTGTTGGTTGACCGCGGCCATCGTGAGATGCCGATCAAGCCTGATTACGTCGGTAAAAATTTTCCCACTGCTGACGATGAAGAAATTCGCGTAAAGGTGACGGAAGTGGACGATAAGGATGAGATTTTGTTAGTACAACGAATTGATGAATAAATTTTAGGGGTGACTGATGAATTTAAGTATAAAACATTTAATAGGACTGGAGGGTGTTCCCAGGCAGGATCTGGATATCATCTTTGATACCGCTTTTTCTTTTCGCGAAGTGCTGGAACGACCGGTGAAAAAAGTCCCGACTTTAAAAGGCAAAACCATTGTTAACCTGTTTTTTGAAAACTCGACCAGAACAAAAATGTCTTTTGACCTGGCGGAAAAAAGATTGTCCGCTGACTCGATCAGTTTTTCAGCCGGTTCCAGTAGTCTGAAAAAAGGGGAGACCTTTAAAGATACGATCAGAAATATTTACGCCATGAAAATTGACGCGGTGGTTATGCGCCATCCGACACCGGGATCGTCAAAATTACTCTCGGAATTTGTTGACGCGGTGGTAATCAATGCCGGCGATGGAACCCACGAACATCCCACCCAGGCGATTCTGGATATGATGTCCATCAAAGAAAAATTTGGGGATTTCAAAGGATTGAAAGTGGCGATTATCGGTGACATTCGTCATAGCCGTGTGGCATTGTCCAATATTTACGGACTGAAAACAATGGGCGCTGAAGTGATGCTTTGCGGCCCACCGACCTTCATTCCCAGAGGTATTGAAGAATTGGGTGTCAAGGTAACCCATAATCTGCAGGAAGCTTTGGAATGGAGCGATGTGATCAATGTGTTGCGAATACAGTTGGAAAGACAGGGAAAATCCCTGATTCCCTCCTTGCAGGAATACCGGGATGTCTACGGTGTGACCCGTGAAAAACTGGCTAAACTGAATAAAAATCTGACGATTATGCACCCCGGTCCGATTAACCGTGGCGTGGAACTGGATTCCGATGTAGCTGACAGTGAACATTCAATCATCCTCCACCAGGTGTTAAATGGCGTGGCTTCCAGAATGGCCATCCTTTATCTGCTGGTGGGTGGTTTACAATAAAATTATCCGGAGAAACATATGCAAATAAATGAAATCAAAGGAAAAGTCTTAATTAAGAACGGAACCATTTTAGATCCTTTCAACGACAAAGAATATAAAAGCGATATCTTATTTGAAAATGGTAAAATCAGTGAAATGGGAGAAAAAATTGCTGAAAAGGGAGTTGAGCAGGTTCTGGATGCCAGGAATATGTACATCGCGCCAGGTCTTGTGGATATTCATGTTCATTTTCGCGAACCGGGCAATGAGATTGCCGAAACCCTGGAATCCGGCGCCAAGGCAGCGCTTTCCGGTGGCTTCACAAAAGTCTGTACCATGCCCAACACCACGCCACCGGTGGATAATGAAGCGGAAGTCCTGAGCGTCTACCGTAAAACCGCCCATCTGCCCACTGATGTTTACCCGATAGCCGCTGTTACCAAAGGACGGGAAGGGAAAGTGCTCACAGAAATGGCAACCCTGAAAAAAGCCGGCGCGGTCGGTTTTTCTGACGATGGCACGCCAATTACAAATGGTCAGATTCTGCGTAATGCTTTTGAGTATTCCCTAATTACCGGCAATGCGATTATCAACCATGCTGAAGACCCGGCCCTGCGTGCTGATGGTATTATGAATGAGGGTGTGGTCTCCACACAAACGGGACTCACCGGCAATCCCGCCCTGGCTGAAGAAACCATGATCTACCGGGATATTGAAATTGCCAAATATACCGGCGGTCGACTGCATGTTCCCCATGTATCCACGGCCCGATCTGTGGAATTGATCCGACAAGCAAAAAAAGAAGGTGTGAATGTCACTGCTGAAGCGACACCCCATCATATTTCCCTCACCGATGAATATATGAAAAAATTCGACGCTAATGGAAAAGTGGCGCCACCACTCAGAACTGAAGCGGACAGGCTTGCGCTGATCGAAGGGTTGAAAGATGGCACCATCGATGCAATCGCCACTGACCACGCGCCCCATGTGATTGACAAAAAAGAAACCACCCTTGATCTGGCGGCTTTTGGGATGATTGGATTGGAATCCGCTTTTGGGTTGGTGATGACCCAACTTTATCATGGCGCAAAAATGCCCTTACTGGATATTGTCAAGGCATTGACAATTAATCCGGCGAAGATCATGAATCTTGACCTGCCGGAATTCAAAGTGGGTGAAAAGGCCAACGTTACGGTCTTCAGCGCTGACGAATGGTGGGTGTTCAACCGCAAGAATGTTGAATCCCGCTCTTC
>CAZCHS010000021.1:7710-37604 GCA_964498725.1 uncultured bacterium
TGTTGATTAATCTATATTTTTTTAATATTTATTGGATTTTTTCTGCAATCATATATTGATGCAATCTTTATAAATGGTTCTTCAATCCAATAGATGATTTTATAATTGCCTTCGATTAAATATCTATATTCTTTATCTCTTTTTAAGAGTAATTGTTCAACTGAGCCGCTTTTGGGAAAGTTTTCTAATTGGATTGTTCTATCTACGATTTGGGTTATTAATTTTCGTGCTGTTTTGATTTCAGCCGTTAGTTTATAATAGTCAAAAATATTTTCCAGTTGCTGTATTGCCTGATCTGTCCAATAGGTTTTTAATGCCATGAATCTATTTCTTTTTTTAGATCGTGAGCACTTGTTAATCTATCATTTTTGGAATCTGTTTCTGCCTGATCAATAATAGAATTTAATTCTACCGCTGACATTGGTTCAAATTTTTTCTCAACTCTTTTTTTCTTTTCAGAGTGGAGTACTTCTTCTAACTTTTCTACTATATCTTCATTGTCTATTCTTAAAAACTCTTGAATAAAACTAATTTTTCTTGTTTTAATATCCATTGTATCTTCTTTCACAAACTATGGTTATTTTATTTTACTAATTTTTATCAATCACTCCAAACATTTTTTAGTGAGTAATTGATATACAAGGTGGGATTTAGAGAGACTCATATATTTACCCATATATAGTTCGGTAATGAGACGGCACAAACAGAAAATCAACAGCGGTACATTGAAAGCGATTTACATCCTTTTTGGTGTACTGATTTTCGCATTTATAATTGTGAAAATCTGGGGATGTTAATCCTTTAATACTTCCAGCACCTGCAACGGATATTTCACCTTACCAAAAGGCATAGAGACCTGGACACCCTGGACTTCGGATTTAATATCGAGAATCGTTTGTTGGGCGATTTGAATACCGGTTTCGCGGGCTTCCTCTTTGCTTTTAGCGGCGCGCATTTTTGCCATCACATCATCAGCCACTGACGCGCCGGGCACCTCATTGTTCATGAATTCCGCATTCCGCAGACTGACCAGTGGCCAGACACCGGCGATAATGGGAATGTTATAGTGTTTGACATCATTTAAAAATTTAAAAAGTATATTCGTGTCAAAAACCGGTTGGGTAATGAAATATTCCGCGCCTGCTTTTATTTTTTTCTCGAACCGGCGCATCTCTTCGTCCATATCAATTGCACCGGGATTGACACCGGCGCCGATCAGGTATTCGGTGGGTTTGCCAATGGAATTTCCACCCAAATCGATGCCATGGTTAAGGTTATTGGCTATTGTGATCAGGCCGATGGCATCCACATCAAAAACAGCTGTGGCATCGGGCAAATCGCCCATTTTCGGCGGATCGCCGGTAATCAGCAGAATATTCTTGATGCCGATCGCATGAATCCCGATCAGATCAGAAATTATACCCAGTAAATTTCTGTCTCTGGCGGTGTAATGCAGTACCGGTTCAATGCCCACTTTGTCAAGTATTTCCTTGGCAATAAAGGGTGCGCCCATTCGTGATGAAGCACGCGGGCCATCGGGCAAATTGATGCAGTCGACACCGGCATCCATTAATTCTTTGGCTTTTGCCAGGGATTTTTCAGTAGTGATTCCCCTTGGCGGCACCATTTCTACGGTGCAGATGAATTCCTTATTATATAATTTTTTCGCCATCAAGGATTTTGTAGCCGGATCCGTTTGTTCGACCGGTGTATATTTGTTCTCATTGACTTTGATATCAATGGTTTTTTTTCTGGGCTGGAATGAGGTAATGGCATGTTTGATTGTTTTGATATGGTCGGGAGTTGTACCGCAGCAGCCGCCAATAATGCTGGCGCCTGACTGGACAAACCGTCGTGAATATTCAGCCAGGTATTCGCTGGATGTCAGATAGAGTTTGCGGCCATTGACTGTTTGCGGATAACCGGCATTAGGTAATATTGAAATCGGTTTCTTCGCCGAACTTTTGATTTTTTCCAGGGCTTCATGCATGATTTTCGGACCGACACTACAGTTAAGTCCCATGACATCGGCCTTACTATTATTCAATTGCTCCACAATATCTTCGGCGCTGACACCGTAAATGGTGAAGAAATTTTCATTAATGGTCATCTGCGCGATGACCGGAATATCCGCCAGGGATTTGGCTACGTCAATAGCCAGCAGCAGTTCGTTGATATCAAAAAAGGTCTCAAAAGTGACTGCATCAATGCCACCGTCCAGCAGGGCTTTTATCTGTTCGGTATAGATTTCCCGGGTTCGTTTGACTTTAGCCGGATCATTACTATCCAGTTTTTTCCCCAGCGGGCCGACACTGCCGATGACATAGATCTCATCACCGGCCACTTCCCGGGCGATTTTTGCTCCGGCAAAATTTATTTTGTAGACCTTATCAGCCAGTCCGTAGGGTTGTAATTTTTGGTAATTGGCGCCAAAGGTATTGGTTTCAATGGCCTGGGCGCCGGCTTTGATAAAATCCGCGTGTATCTCTTTGATCAGGTCGGGACGGGTCAGGTTCAGTTCATCATAGCATTGATTAATAAAAACACCACGGGCATAGATTTCAGTACCCATTCCACCATCAAACAATAAAACATTCTTTTTTATGTAATCTAAAAACTTGTCTTTCAAAGTAACCTCATGATAGTTGTAAAAATTTGTATAATTTAAAATTTAATAAAGTTTTGATGAAATAAAAATCAGATTAAGCAGCGAACTTTGTATCGGTTTTGTAAAAAAATTCCTTATTTTTAATAGTATGTTGATTATTGCTTTGCAAAATAACTATATTGGTCTCAATAAATAAATTATGACGAAGGGAAACAGATGGATCGAAATGAGAAAATTCTAACATGTTTTGACACCACTGATGAATTAACCATAACCAATGAATTTTACCAGGATTTCACAAAACGACTGTTTAGCTTTCTGATTGAATCAGATTTGGGCGTTGGCGATGCCTCCCAATTCCCGGCCAAAGCCTATCAACAAAGAGTGGAATGCGCGATCATTGTCAAAGAGAATGGGGTTGCCGCCGGCCTGGAAGAAATTCAGTTTCTCTTGAAAAAACATGGTATTGAATCAGTGACCGAAACTAAAGATGGTGATAATATAAAGTTGGGCGATGTCTTGATGAAGATACGGGGTGAAGCCGGCCGGATATTAGCCCTGGAGCGCACGATTCTGAATATTCTTCAGCGCCTTTGCGGCATTGCCACCATGACGGCAAATTATAGATCAAGGATTAAGCGGGACAATTGCTATGTAATCGGTACCCGCAAAACCCTTTTTGGTTACTGGGACAAAAAAGCGGTCCAATGCGGCGGCGGGCTTTCCCATCGTCTCAACCTGGAAGATGCCGCCATGTTGAAAGAGAATCATCTGGACATTTTGGATAAGACCGGTTGTGATGATTGCCTGGACAAAGGACTTGAGGAAGTTGTGAAAAACAATGAAAAACTACGATTTGTTGAGGTGGAAGTAACAGATGAAAAGCAATTCTGGAAAGTGGCCTACAGCTTAGTGCGTCTGCAATATGATGTCAATAAAGTCATTATGTTTGATCATTTTACTATTCACCAGATTAAAAAAATAATCAATGAGATGCAGATCAAGGGAATCTATGATGACATTTTATTGGAAGCATCGGGAAATATTGACCTGGAGAGTATCGGCGCTTTTGCTGAGTCCGGTGTTGATGTGGTCTCCTCAGGAGCCCTGACCCATTCTGTTACCGGTTTGGATTTAAGTCTGTTATTTGACTATAACTAAAATGAAACCCATTTATTTAGACCATAACGCCAGTACACCACTGGTACCTGAAGTCATTGCCAAAATGAAGCAGGTACTGGAACACTCCTATGGCAATCCATCCAGTTCTCATATTTACGGATTGCAAAGTAAGGAAATCATTGAAGAAGCGCGGGAACAGTTGGCGAAATTGATCAATGCGTCTCCCGGTGAAATAATCTTTACCAGCGGTGGCAGTGAATCCAACAATATGGCGATTCGCGGTATTGCCACTCAGGATCCCGGGTGTCACATTATTACTTCATCCATCGAACATCCTTCAGTAGAAAAAGTCTGTGATTACCTCACGATGCAAAATTATGAAATTACAGTTCTGCCTGTTGATCAGCATTGCCGGGTAAATTTACGGGATATTGGATCGAAAATTAAGCAGCAAACCCGGTTAATTACTGTCATGCTGGCGAATAATGAAACCGGAACGCTACAGCCTTTGCAGGAAATCAGTGAAATCGCGCATCAGCACAAAATATTAGTGCATACCGATGCAGCCCAGGCGGTTGGTAAGATTAGCGTAGATGTCAAAGAACTGGGTGTTGATTTAATGACCATTGCCGCCCATAAAATGAACGGGCCTAAGGGGATTGGCGCATTGTATGTCCGGCGGGGCGTGAAAATTAATCCCTTGATATTGGGAGCGGGCCATGAATCGGGGCTGCGCGCCGGTACGGAAAATGTACTGGAAATATCCGGTTTAGGTGAAGCTGCCCGGTCATTTTTCAGGAATGACAAGGCTATTATTACTTATCAACGCAGAATTCGCGATCAATTTTTTGACAGTTTGAAAAAGGAGTTACCTGGGATTGAATTGAACGGTCATGAGGAATACCGCCTGCCAAACACCGCCAATATATATTTTCCTGAATGTAATGCGGCAAAGTTATTGGATAAATTACCTGAAATCGCAGCTTCCGGCGGTGCGGCCTGTCATGCCGGCGCCATTGAACCGTCGCAGGTTTTGAAAGCCATGGGAATGTCTGATGAACGCGCCCTGGGATCGATTCGATTTTCCTTTGGCTGGACCAATGAGCCGGCAGAGGTGGAGATCGCCGTTAAAAAGATAGTAATGGCTGTAAAAAAACAGCAGCAGAAACCGGAAACTTTTAATTTATTCAATTCTGCCGAACCCGGTTGCTCCTGTAAATTGAGTGCCGCAAGATTGCAAAAAATTTTAGGTAATATATCAAGTCCGCCGCCGGCCGGCAAGAACATCGGTTTTGAAACTGGTGATGACGCCTCGGTTTATTTCATTGATGATGAGACAGCGATCTTATCGTCGGTAGATTTTTTCGCGCCCATTGTGGATGACCCTTTTGATTTTGGCCGAATCGCGGCGGCGAATGCGCTGAGTGATATTTATGCTATGGGCGGGACGCCATTGTTCGCTAATAATCTGGTGGCTTTTCCGGAAGGAGAGGTTGCTGATGAAGTGCTGGAAAAGATACTAAGTGGAGCCGATGTCATTGCCCGGGAAGCCGGCATCCGGATTCTGGGGGGTCACTCCATTCGGGATCAGGAAATGAAATTCGGCCTTTCTGTAGTGGGAATTACAAAAGAATCACATTTGCTGAAAAACAACGGGTGCCATGAGCAGGACCTGCTGATCCTGACAAAGCCCCTGGGCACCGGCATACTGGCGAAAGCATTACAGCGGAATTTATTGGCCGGTCACGATCGGCAGACGCTGGTCCGTCAAATGGTTTTTTTAAATAAAAGAGCCGCGGATATTCTCCGTGATTACCCGGTTTCAGCTTGTACAGACGTGACCGGTTTTGGACTGTTGGGACATTTATCTGAAATGCTGAGAGGCAGTAAGAAAAGCGCGATCTTATCACATGATGCCATTCCTTTTTTGGATAATGTTGGGAAATTTGCGCGCATGGGTTTATTTAGCCCGGGACTGACAGATAACCGGAAACATTTTGATGATAATGTTGTTTGGAAAGAGACAGCCGACCCGGTATTTCGGAATATCTATCATGATCCCCAGACCTCCGGCGGATTACTGTTTTCGTTGAACGCGCGAGATGCGCAGGCAATATTGAAAGATTTTGAAAAAGCAGGATTAATGAATGCCCGGATTATCGGCCGGATTTGTGAAAAAAAGGAAAAATTAATATATATAGAATAAAATATGTCAAGACTTTATCGAGAATATAAAAAATTTGCCAAAAAAATCACCCGTTCGGAGTTGCAGGCAGGAACCGATGATGATGAGATCACCCTCGAAAGTTTGCTCAATTATGGCCGTATTCAATCCTGTTCCAATTTTTTTCTGGGGACTTTCAGCAATACAGGACTGAAAACCATCCTCGAACATTTCAAAATTGTGGATGAACTGGAAGCTATGGGATTGAATAACATCAATACGGAGATTGAGACCAGTGATTCCCATACTCACAAACTTTATGTCTACAGCGGTGAGCCAAATCCTTCCAATGTCATTTGTGAATTGGTTGCCAAAAAAGGGCCGGTTCATTTTGAACAGGGAATACTGGATAATTATCCTAAAAAACACCAGCAATTTTTACAGATTGAATGGCTACTGCTGCAAAACCCCAGGAAGAAATTCGATGACGAAAAACCCCGCCTGCCCGGACAATCTTACCCCGGCCTGGGAATGGGAAAAAATCTGATGGTACTGATGGTGCTGCTGGCTAAAAACATGGAGTTGGACGGGATTGTCAATAAACCTCATTTTTTTCATACCGGTTTTATTTTTTCAAAGAAATTTGTTTATGTTGATCCTTTTAAACAAGCGGAAATGGAAGCTTTGGGCAGGGATTTATTGAATTCTTATTCTTTTTATCATCTCTCCTGGGCAACTTTTTTTGAGTGTATTACCAATCAAAAAACCGGTGAAACATTTTTATGGAAGCCGGATTATTTGATTTTTCCCATGACCAAATCCATTACAAAATATTTTAATTCCAAAGAGTACAAGAAAAAAGTCAATGAATATAAGAAGAAATTGTCCTTTAGTCTTAATGAAGACAAGTACAAGAAAATGGTAGAAGAGCATGACCTGCACCAGAATTTATTCTGATCTGTCCAATTAACTGTTGCATAAAATTTATTATTCCTTAATTTTTCCCGTTTAATGGAGAAGGCCTTTGAAGAGTCAGTTTTTTAGTAAAAAATACGCTCTGGTGGTTGCTAACGGAGATTGTCCCTCAGGGTGGGTGTTTAAGCAGATTGTCGATAATTCCGATGTGATAGTCGCTGCTGACGGTGGCGGTAATACACTGGCGCGCCGGGAAGTGATTCCTGATGTAATTCTGGGAGATATGGATTCGGTGAGGCCGGCGGTTTTAAGTCAATTTGAAAAAGCAGCTGTCAAAATCATCAACTATGAGTCCCAGCAAGAAAATGACCTGGAAAAGAGCATCCGTTATCTCATGGATGAAGGATATCAAAATATTGTTTTAACCGGGATACAGGGTAACAGGCTTGATCATTCTTTTGCGGCATTGGAACTATTAAAAAAATATAAAACCGGCGCTAATTTGTATATCATTACAGATTATTTTGAAATTTTTCTAATCCGGCCGGGGAATCATACCATTCTAACAGAACCAATGGCTGTTTTTTCAATTTTTGGATTTAATCGCGGTTACAACATCTCTACCGCCAATCTTAAATATCCACTGAAAAATGAAAATCTATTCGAAGGCAGCCGCGGGGTCAGCAATCTATCCCAGACTGACAAGGTGTCGATATCATTCACTAAAGGCAATTTGTTAATTTTTAGAAGTTTAAGAGGAAATGGAACGGATTAATTTACACACCGCTGACTTTGTAATTATTTCAATTTATTTATTGTTAACACTGCTGATTGGTTTTCACCATTCCAGAAAAAAATACCACACCAATATTGATAGTTATTTGTTGGCCGGCCGAAGAATTTCACTGCCCGCTTTTACAGCTACCCTGGTGTCAACCTGGTATGGCGGTATTTTGGGGATCGGAGAATTTACCTGGCTTTATGGATTACTGAACTGGACGACACAAGCATTGCCTTACTATCTCTTCGCAATAATATTCGCGCTTTTTCTGGCGCCCAAAATTCAGAAGAGCAAACGCTATACAATTCCTGATATTTTGTATGATAATTATGGAAAAAAAACCGGATTCCTTGGAAGTATTTTAATTTTTTTCCTGGTAACCCCGGCGCCGCATTTGTTAATGGTCATGCTGATTTTGAGCAGTATTTTAGGAATACCGCTGATTTGGGCTTATCTGGCGGCGATTGTTTTTTCCCTGCTGTATGTATATTTCGGCGGGTTACAATCAGTGGTCAAGACCGATGTGCTGCAATTCATATTGATGTTTTTTGGATTTATAATTTTAGTCTCCCGGTTGGTAATGAATTACGGTGGCGCTGATTTTCTCGCTGCCAATTTGCCGGTCAATCATCTCCGGTTCACCGGAGAAATGGGTCTGCAGTATGTAATGGTTTGGTTTTTTATCGCCTTGTGGACATTTGTTGACCCGGGATTTTATCAGCGTTGTTACGCGGCCAAAACGCCTCAGGTTGCCCGCAATGGAATTCTTTTGGCGGTTGCTTTTTGGGTTGTATTTGATATGCTGACAACTGTTGCCGGACTCTATGCCAGGGCTTTACTGACCGATATTAATCCGGTGATGGCTTTTCCCCGGCTGGGAGAAATGGTGCTGCCGCCGGTATACCTGGGGATTTTTATAGTGGGGATGCTGGCGACGGTAATGTCAACACTGGATTCCACCGCCTTCTTATCAGCAGTAACCTTTGGACGAGACCTGCTCTGGCGCATTTTCCAAAAAGATAAGATCAAAGAATATACCCGAATTGGATTGTTTGTCAGTATTGCTTTTTCAACTGTTTTGGTGGTGATATTACCCTCGGTAGTTGAGATGTGGTATACGCTGGGAAGTATTTTGATCCCCGCTTTGTTGCTGCCGGTGGTGCTTACGTTTTTTCGCCTGAATTTAAAAATTAGTGATAAACTGGCGGTGGCTTCAGTATTTTTTAGTTTTTTTAGTGCTTTTCTCTGGTTTATAATTGGTGCTTTTCGCGGCACACCGGGCTTTCCGCAGTACTTGTATAATATTCAACCTTTTTATATCGGACTATTGGTTGCGTTTTTGATTTTAATAATCGGTTATCTGGCAAAGGGCAGGAGAGGATAGAAAAATTTCTGTCTTAATTAATATAACCTGAATTATTCATATTTTTATGAATAATGCAGGATAAATATTGTTTTAAAATTTAAATATCGATAAGTTTTGAGATGACAGATTGTTATAACGATGAATGATAAAGAGTTGAAAAATATGAATTTAATGTTGAGATTTTTAATGATTGAAATGAAAAAGATCTTAATTGCCTTTTGTTTAAAATAATAAAAATAAATGATGTTGATTGCACCTACTGGGTGCAATTTTCATTTTATCATTTTACTGGAGGACTGAATGATACACGAACTTGACAGATTAGTTAAGTTACAAAAAGTTGATAATCAACTTCATGAGATCAAAAAAATTAAAGGTGATCTGCCTCAGATTGTCGGTGGATTGCAGGAAGAGATAGATATTCTTGCAATCCGGCTAAAAAAATGTACAGATCGGCTTAAAGATATTCAGATGGAACGTGACGAGGCCAAACTGGATATCAATCAATTGAATGATCAGAAAAAGAAGTATGAAGACCAACTTTATCTCGTGACATCAAACAAGGAATATGATGCCCTGACAGTGGAAATTGACACTGTCAAACATAAAATTGATGAGCGGGATTACAAACTGATGGAACTGGATAAAGAAGAACAGGAACTGCAGGAAAAAGAAAAAGGTCTGAAACTTGATTTTGAGGAAAAAAATGAAGTTTTAAAAACCAACAAAACGGAACTTGATAAAAGAGAAGAAGAGACACTGGAGGCCGCAACAAAACTCAATAAAGAGAGAGAAAAAATTGTTGCTGATATTTCCAAACGATATTTGCGAGAATACGAACGGATAGCAAAAGCCAGAGACGGCAAGGCTATCGTGCCTGTAAATCAGTTGTTCAATGAAAAAGTTGACAAAAAAGGGAATGTGGAATACACTCCCGGCGCAGCTTCGTGTGGTGGGTGTCACAAAAGCGTACCGGCCCAAAAATTAATGGAAATCAAACGAGAAACCAGGTTAATCAGGTGTGAATTTTGCGGAAGATTGTTATATTGGGATGATGAAGAAAGCGAAGTTTTGCCAACAGATGAAGAGGTAATAATCTGAAGTCGATCAGACAGTCGTCCCGATAATTATCGGGAAGGAAAGTCCGGACTCCACAGAGCAGGATGTCCCGTAATACGGGATCTTTGAAAAAAGAGGAAAGTGCCACAGAAAATATACCGTCCCGATAATTATCGGGATAAGGGTGAAATGGTGCGTCCTGTGATTAAACGGGATTAAAGTAAGAGCGCACCGTCCCGGTTGCGAAATCGGGAGCCTGGTAAACCCCATCCGGAGCAAGATCAAGCAGAGCAATGAATGGCTCGTTCGTTATTGCTCGGGTAGATCGCTTAACTTGCACTGCAAAGTGTATTGTAGACAAATGACTGTTAACCTGTTTTCAGGTACAGAATCCGGCTTATCGATCGGCTTCATTATTTTAAAAAAAATATGAATTATAAATGGAAAATTAAAAAAGCAGATAGCAAGAAAGTTGAAGAAGTTGCCAAGAAACATAATTTATCACTGCTGATCAGTAGAATCCTTATCAATAAAGGGATTGAAGATATTGAGCAGTTTTTAAATCCCACACTGGATAAACTCTATGATCCTTTTTTGATGAAAGACATGGACCGCGCTGTTGAGCGAATTAAGACTGCTGTAAATAAAAAAGAAAAAATTCTTGTCTTTGGTGATTATGATGTTGATGGAACAACCTCAACTGCGCTATTAATCCTGACCCTGCAGGAACTGGGAATGAACCCTGACTTTTATATTCCTAATCGGGAAAATGAAGGCTATGGTCTGTCTGTAACCGGGATAAATCTGGCGATAGAAAAAGGAGTCAATGTTATCCTGACCTGTGATTGCGGGATCAATGCCATTGATGAAGTGGAATATGCCAGGGCAAATAATATTGACGTGGTCATCACAGACCACCATGAACCTATGGAAATATTGCCTAATGCCATCGCAATTGTGGACCCCAAGCGTAAAGATTGTGATTATCCTTTTAAAGAACTTTGTGGTGCCGGTGTGGCCTTTAAATTTTTACAGGCCCTGATCACGGAATTTGATTTTAATGAAGAAGCACTTTTTAAACATTTGGATCTGGTGGCAATCGGAACAGCCGCGGACATTGTACCCCTGGTGGATGAAAACCGTATCCTTGTATCCGAGGGATTACGACGGATGAGTGGAACCCGTAAAACCGGTATTCAGTCATTATTAAAAGTGTCAAATTTTTCTGAAAATCAGAATATTCGCGTCTCAAATATTGTTTTTGGGGCGGCTCCGCGAATCAATGCCGCCGGCCGGTTGGATGAAGCTTCCCAAGCTGTGAAATTGCTGATTAGTGAAAACCCCAATGAAGCCGGGATGATCGCACAAAATTTGGACAAGATTAACCTGGAGCGCCGGAATATTGAACGAAAAACGGTTGATGCAGCCATTATGGAACTGAAATATTCCCAGGATTTGGAAAAGGATAAAATCATTGTTCTTCACAAAAATGGATGGCACCAGGGTGTCATTGGAATTGTTGCCTCCAAATTGAAAGAAATGTATAACCGGCCCGTAATCATGATCTCTATTGATAAAGGTGTTGGGCGCGGGTCCGGGCGGAGTATCAAGTCCTTTGACCTCCATGACGCGTTGAAAGAATGCTCCGGTTATCTGGAAAATTACGGTGGTCATGTCATGGCGGCCGGCCTGACGATCAAAGAAGACAAGATCGAATTATTTGCCAAAAAAATGAAAGAAGTGGCCAATGCGCAAATAACCGATGAAATGTTAAAACCGGTACTTGAAATAGATTCCGAAGTTTCTTTTCTTGATATCAATCAGCAAAATATTTATTATCTCAATAAGATGGCGCCTTTTGGCCCGGCTAATATGCGGCCTAAACTGATCAGCAGGAATGTTACTATTTCCGGAATACCCAGGATCATTGGGGAAAAACATGTTAAGTTCCGTGCCTGCCAGAATAAGATCGTGATCAGTGCCATTGGTTGGAAACTGGGTAAATATTATGAATTGCTGATTAGTAACAGACCGCTGGATATCGCCTTTGTTATCGAAGAAAATGAATACCGCGGGCTGCGGGAAATCCAGTTAAATGTAAAAGATATTAAGTATTCTGAATAAAAGTTCATATTTTAAGGATGAATTAAAAAAGTCAATATTATGTTTAAAGCAAGAAAAAAAACATCAATATTAGATCTGAAATTTAAGAATATTCCTCTTCCCGTACTGGGCGTATTGTTCTTGATTGTTCTGGTCACCTCATTGTTTTTCCAAAAAAATCAATACCGGGATTATCAGTACGAACTCAATAGCATTACCCATGAAAATGTCATTGCACCTTTTACCTTTCCTATCCTGAAATCTGAAGAAACTCTTCAACAGGAACGGGAAAACATACTCAAGAAAACGCCGTATGTTTTTGCTTATGAAGAAGAAGTGCAGCAAGAGGTGATAGATGAGTTAGATGAATTTAAGATGGATATTGAAGGATTGCGCAAGGCCCGCCGGGATTTTCAAAAAAGCCGCAATACGGTCAAAGATCAGACCTCAGCCGATACGAATAAACGATATATTGCTGACTCTTTAAATTATATCAGCATAAAGAATGACCTGTTGAACAAATATGATATTTTAGTCGGCTCCGAATTGGGGCGCTTTATTGAATTCAATTTAGATGTGTTTGATAATGACCTCTTTCTTGATGTTAAAAAAGCGATCAAACGTAATTACCGGGATTTTACTTCAGATATTAATACTCAGGAAATCACATCGGAAAAAATACTCATCCAGACAGATGGTGAAGAGTTAATAGAATATCCGGAAAATATTTTAAATTTACAGGATGCCTGGGTATCTCTGAAAAAAGACTTAGCCAAAGAATTTGATGGAGAAACCCTGGAATTAGCCCATGCGCTGGCAATACACTTTTTTGAACCGAACCTGGTTTACGATGAAAAAACCACCCAAAAACGCCAGAAAGAAGCCATTAAAAAAGTACCGGTCAGTCAGGGAATTGTACTGGAAAACGAAAAAATAGTTGATGCCAATACAAAAGTAACCCAGGAAATATTCCGAAAATTACGGTCACTATCACGGGAACGCGCCAAACGGGCGGAAGAAAAAGGTGGCATTCGAAAGTTTATTCCGATCATTGGTGACCCGATGATCTTTATCGGACATTTTACCCTGGTTGGTATTGTTTTATCTTTTTTGGTGATCTTTCTGCTGGCCTACAAACCGGAAATCACCAAAGAGGTAAAAAAAATGACGCTCATTGGCATATTGATCCTCTTTCAGGTGATACTTGCTTTTCTGTTTAAATATCAGTTTAATATTTCCGAGTATGCAATTCCGATCACAATATCTGCTATGATGCTGACAATTTTATTTGATCCGAAAATTGCTTTTGTGGCCACTACCTGTATCAGTATTCTGGTGGGAACACAAATCGGCGGCGATGTTTATTTTATCATCATATCAATTTTTGTCAGTTCTTTTGCCATTTATTCTGTCCGGAAATTAAGAAACCGGTCTCAGTTATTTCTGTCCATTATTTATATTGTTCTGGGATATTTTTTCTCCATAGCTGTTACGGAATTATTACAATTTTCCTCCTTTACATCCATTGGTAATCATTTTCTTTACGCCGGAATCAACGGCATTGTTGCGCCCTTCCTCACTTATGGATTTATCGGACTGATTGAGAAACCCTTTGACCTGACCACAGACCTGACTTTACTGGAACTGGCTGATTTTAACCATCCTTTGCTCAAACGATTATCAAAAAATGCTCCCGGCACTTTTGCCCATTGTATCCAGGTGGGAAACCTGGCGGAAGCCGCAGCTGATGCTGTTGGTGCTAATGCCCTGATGGCGCGGGTGGGTTCCTATTACCATGATGTGGGAAAAATATTGAAGCCTGAGTATTTTGTGGAAAACCAGTCTTACATATCCAATAAACATGATAACCTGGCGCCGAATATGAGCGCGCTTATCATTATTAATCATGTAAAAGAGGGACAAAAACTAGCCAAAGAATATAAATTACCAAAAGTGGTGGCGGATTTTATTCCCACCCATCATGGAACCACAAAAGTGGAATATTTTTTGAACCGGGCCCAAAATCAGGCTGAAGACCCAGGTGACATTAATGAAGCCGATTTCGAATATCCTGGGCCAAAACCATACTCCAAGGAAACCGGAATTGTGATGATCGTTGAATCTGTTGAAGCCGCCTGCCGTTCTATTGAAAAACCGACAATCGGCAATATTATCAAGATCATTGACATGATCATAGCAAAAAGGCTGGAAGAAGGACAATTGGATAATTGCCCGCTGACCTTTTCTGATTTGAATAAGATAAAAGGAGATATAAAAACCAATACAGGTATTTTGCCGGTCTTAAAATCCATCTATCACCTGCGGCCGGAATATCCTGAAAAAGAAAAGAAAACCGAAAAACAAGACCAAAAACATGCCACAAATTAATACTACAAACCTGACAGATAGCTATTGTCTTAATGAAGAATTGGCCCGTGAATTAATTCTTTATGTACTCAATTGTGAGCGATTTGATGTTGAGGAAATTTCATTGATTCTGGCTAATGACGATTATATCAACAAACTCAAACAACAATTTTTTGATGAAGATGTTTTAACTGATACGATTACTTTCAACCTGAATGATTTAGAAGAACCGATTGAAGGTGAAATGTATCTCAGTGCGGACAGCATTGCCGGCAATGCCGAAGACCTTAAGATCAGCCTGGACCGGGAATGCGCCAATGTGATTGTCCATAGTGTTCTGCATCTGCTGGGGTATGAAGACCACAAAGACCAGTTAAGACAAAAAATGTTTGAAATTCAGGAGCAGTATATCAATCTATTTGATTATGAAGGTATATTGTCAGTAAAAGAGCAATGAAAAAAATGAACCAGGCCTCCGAAGCTCTGCAGCGGCTGATCACAATTGTTAAAAAATTGCGTAGTCCGAATGGATGCGAGTGGGACCGCGCGCAAACCTCAAAGTCCCTCCGTCCCTATCTGCTGGAAGAAGCCTATGAGGTGATCGAATCTATTAATGAAGAAGATCCGCAAAAAATAAAGGAAGAATTAGGCGACCTCTTGCTTCATATTGTTTTTCAGGCGGAACTGGGGGATGAAAATGAGGACTTTCATCTGGCGGAATCCATTGATCACATATCCGATAAATTGGAACGGCGTCATCCTCATGTATTTGGGGATACAACCGTTGACGGTGTCAGTGATATCAAGAAAAACTGGGAAGAGATCAAAAAAGCGGAAGGCCGCGATTCATTAATGGAAGGATTGCCGAAAAGTCTGCCGGCATTGCTGCAGGCACGGCGAATTCAGGAACGGGCCGCGGAAGTCAATTTTGAATGGGATGACATCAAATATGTCTGGGAAAAACTGGATGAAGAAATAGATGAATTAAAAGAGGCAATAGACCATAAAAATATCGACAAAATTGAAGACGAAATGGGTGATGTCCTGTTCTCAGTGGTTAATCTTTCACGATTTTTGAGAACCAACCCGGAAGAAGCTCTGAAACGAACCAACCGTAAATTCATCAGACGGTTTCAACAGATCGAACAGCACCTGGAGGCCAGAAGCTTGGAATTCAAAGATATGCATTTAGATGAACTGGACAAAATCTGGGAAGCGGCTAAGAAAAACCACAAATAATTGATTTTATCATTGAACATCTAGAACATTTTATCTATATTTTATGTATTAGATACTGCTTTTTAAAATAATTTCCTGTGATTTAAGTTTGACGATTTTTGGAACCAACACAATCAAATTGGGAACTGTACTTCAATCAGCTAAAGCATGCCTTCATTGTGCTTGGAAGCTTGATCTGGTTGAGAGGTGCCCACTGTGAATCTCCAGGATTCCATTAATCCCAAACTTGTCACAGGAATTTTTTTATTCGATTTCCACATCAATTGCGGGAAAAGGGTCAAATCTTGAGACGATGGCATCGGCTTCTTTTTCCGGTACTTTGACACGCACAATCGCCCCCTTTACATTATATTCCTGCTCAAATTTTAAATCCATCTGTTCCATCACAAACATAACATCTGAATAATTTTTATGCGGTGTGGTGATTTTGATAATCACATGCTTGATGATCTTGCGGGTTTTGGTCTGGTCGAGGAGTTTTGCTGCTGATCCACCGTAAGCGCGGATCAGGCCGCCGACACCCAGTTTGGTACCACCAAAATAGCGGACCACCACAACTAAAGTATTCACCAGGTCACGGCCTTCAATCGCCGCCTCAATAGGCGGGCCGGAACTGCGACCGGGTTCCCCGTCATCGGTGTTGTAGGCAATAACGCCTTGTGGTGTCAGAATTCGATAGGCGCGGCAAACATGGTTGGCCTTACCGTGTTCATCAATATATTTCTGAACAATAGTTTCGGCTTCTTCCACGCTTTTTACCGGATGACAAAAAACATAGAACTTGGAGTTTTTGATCTTTTCCAGGAGTGAGGTTGTTTCAGTGACTTCTTTGTACATGTTGCTTATCCTCTATAAAATTTTAACCGCAAAGTACGCAGAGGAAATGCTGTTGCTGGCTAGTTGCACCTTACTTAATAATGGTGAACTTCTTCAACTCTTCTTTTCCATCGGCTTTGACTTTCAGCAGATATATTCCGCTGGCCAGTGGATAGTTAACAAATTCAGAAAAAGTTAAAGCATATTGGTGAGAAGCAGATTTTGGGATATCCTTCATAAATAATTTTTGGCCCAGCAGGTTATAGCAACTAAGAGTTAGCTTTTCTGTGGCCTCACTGGTAGAAATAGTCAGGGTGATCCGGCCATTAGCATCCACCGGATTAGGAAATATTTTGTTGATTGCCAGGAGATTCGGCGGGTCCATAAAATCAATGGACAATGAGAGACTTTTACTATTACTCTCGCTTTTATTGGTAATAAATAAAGTCAGGGTATCGCCGTAAGAACTCTTGCCAATATACTGATCCGAATTAAGATTGAAAAAACCGGTCGTGATCCGGTTATTATCATCAAAAATGTAACTGCCTTCAAAGTCGCCGGAAAAACCATTTTTAGCCATTAGCCCAAAATGCTGATTGTCAGAAAAAGCGACATCGATTGGCAAGGTAGCAAAGGCAGGAATGTCATTATTAATATCCAGATATTTATCATATTCATACCGGTCTGACCAATTAATTCGCAAATAGGGGAAATATTGCGCGTCGGTACTGACAGCCAGGTCATCATCATAGCGCATTCCTGTAAAATACATTCGCTGGCAATATTCATTATATAGTTCTGATAGAGTCCGGTTGGTTTCTTCTTCTATGGTGGACTGCAGCGCGTAAAATGCCCGCTCTTCATTTTTGATTTTATTCCAGGTTTTCTTAATGATATCAATAGAATAATTATCAATGATAAATTTCATGAAAATACCATGGGAATACCAGTAACTGGAAGACCAGATACTATCGTCTGGATAATAAGAATAACTTTTTGCGTAATTAATGTAGTCATTCACTTGCGGGTAAGAGAAGTCCTCAAACCAGGTGGAGTTCCATTCGAAAAAAAAGCGATCTCCCTGGCTCATACGATCCAGATAACTGCTGGTATCAAAATTATATCCCAACTGAATCATGTGAAAAAATTCATGTGCCACTGTGACTCGTAAGGCATCCAATCCTTTTGTATAGTAAGCAGATTCTGTGTAATCATTATCTACTTCCAAATAGGAAGTATAATCGTAAGGGCGTGACGTTTCATGAACCGGGTTTTCCGGATAGGTTAAGGCGTATTGGCTGCCGCCGAAATTTTTGATATAAATGTCAAATTCATCACCATCGATGCCGTCTACAGGCGGCGCGTCAAATCCCAGCGAATCCACTAAGACAAAATAAGCGCGTTCGGCTGCTTCGGCTGCTACATAAACAAAATCAGGGACATTGTCCGCATTGGTGGATTCAGACGGAACAGCATGAGTTCCTTCAGTTGTATAGTGAATTTTAAAATTGTTGTTTTTGGATAGATAGGTTTCCGGCAGGTAATCTGGACGGCCTGATGTTGGTTTCATTAAGGATTCAACTGAAAAACTATGTTTAATTGCCTGATTCTCCAATAATTTTTCCCGGGAGTGACTATCAGAAAATGCATGGGTTGTGATGATGATTGCGATTATAAATAAAATTTTCAGGGGGCTGCGCATCTAAAATCCTTTTATTGGTTAAGAATAGATATAACTGCATTGGTTACATTATTTACGTCGAAAAGTCACGCCTACTGGTACGCCGAAAAATTCGAAATGTTTCCGCAATTGATTTTCCAGGAATTTTTTATATTCCTTGGTCAAATATTGCGGATAATTGGAATAGAAAGCGATCAGAGGCGGATTGCTTCGAATCTGGGCCACATATTTGATCTGAATGAATTTTCCGTAATTAGCCGGCGGCGGTGTCTTTTTGATGATAGGTAGCATTTGGTCGTTCAACAGTTTGGTGGATATCTTTTTCTGAAAGGTTTTATACACTTCGCGGGCAGTGTTAATGATTTCGAATACGCGGCGATTGTTTATCGCGGAAGTAAATATAATCGGATAGTATTGCAGTTGTCTGTCTTTATAAACAATTCTATCGATTGTTTTTTTCATGGTATTGGTTTCTTTTTCGACCAAATCCCATTTATTCATGACAATGATCAATCCTTTGCGGGCTTCGATAATGGCGCGGCAGATATTGGCATCCTGGCGTTGGAATCCCAGCGTGGAATCAATGACCAGCACACAAATATTTGATCGTGAAATAGCGCGATTGGAGCGCACAGTGCTGAAAAATTCCACATTGTCTTTGACCTTGGCTTTTTTACGAAGTCCGGCAGTATCGATCAAAACCAGTTCTTCTCCGTGATATTTAATTTTTGTATCCACCGAATCCCGTGTGGTGCCGGGAATGTCGGTGACAATTGCCTGGTCCTTACCCAACAGACAATTGGTCAAAGATGATTTGCCCGCGTTGGGCCGGCCTACAAAAGCGAGTTTCATGATATCCGGTTCATCAAAAGTATCTTCAACTTCCCGGGGTAATTTTTGTATAATCAGGTCCAACAGATCCCCTGTGCGACGACCAATCAAGGCGGAAATTGGGAATGGTTCACCCAGCCCCAGTTCAAAGTAGTGGAATATTTCCTTTTCGCGGATTTCATTGTCGCTTTTATTCACTGCCAGGATAACCTTTTTATCGATTTTTCGAATATGATTGGCAAATTCCCATTCTGTGGTGGTTAATTCTTTTGTGCCGTCCACAAGAAAAATAACCAGGTCGGCTTCGTCAATGGCGTAGAAAATATGGTCTTTGACTGCCATGTTAATATCATCGTCTTTATCAGGAATGAAACCGCCGGTATCGATTAGGATAAACTGTCGGCCTGCCCAGGATACTGTATCATAGATTCGATCCCTGGTTACCCCTTCTTCATCATGGACAATTGATTTTTGCTTTTGTAAAAGTCGGTTGAACAGGGTGGATTTACCGGTATTTGGTTTTCCAATAATTGCAACCACTGGTTTATTGACTGGCATTATATATTCATCTCCTTATTAAACATTTTTCATACTGAGGCCGATACGGCCGCGGTTAGAATCTATCGATAAAATCCGGACTTTCACAATATCGCCAACTGAGACAATATTTTTCGGGTCTTTGATGAATTTGTCGGATAATTCACTGATGTGAACCAGTCCGGCCTGTTTCAGGCCAATATCCACAAAGGCGCCAAAATCCACTACATTTCTGACAGTTCCCTGCAGGGTCATGCCTTCCTGTAAATCTTCTATTTTGACAATGTTGGATTTAAAGATCGGTTTGGGTAATTCATCCCTGGGATCGAGACCCGGTTTTTCCAGGTTCAGCAAAATATCTTCCAGCGTAGGAACTCCAACCATAAGTTCATCGGCAAGTTGTGTCAGGTTGTAATCTTTTGCTTTTAATTTTAATAATTTTCCGCCGATATTCAGGTCTTTGATATTGAATTTTTTTAGTAATTTTTTGGTGGTCTTATAGGATTCCGGGTGAATTGAGGTGTTGTCCAAAATATTTTCTGAACTGGGAATGCGTAAAAATCCGGCTGATTGTTGAAAGGATGTTAAACCGATTCCGGGGACCTGTTTCAAGTCTTCGCGATTCAGGAACCGGCCGTGTTCGATTCGGTATTTAACAATGTTTTGCGCGGTGCGGCTGGTTAGTCCGGAAACATGCTGGAGCAGGGATGGTGAGGCAGTATTCAGATTTACACCCACCTGGTTGACACAATCCTCCACAACATAGTTTAAGGTTTCGGTCAACTTTTTCTGATTAACATCGTGCTGATATTGACCGACACCGATGGATTTGGGATCGATTTTTACCAATTCCGACAAGGGATCCAGCAACCGTCGGGCAATGGAAATATTGCCCCGCAAACTGGCTTCCAGATCCGGAAATTCTTCTTTTGCGGTTTTTGAGGCTGAATAAACAGACGCTCCCGCTTCATCGACGATGATATACTTTAAATCGGGATGATCCAACTCAGAGATCAGTTCCGCAACCATGGCTTCGGTTTCACGGGAAGCGGTGCCATTGCCAATTGCAATGGAAGTGACTTGATATTTTTCGATCATTTTCGCCAATGTGTTTTTTGCCTCGGCGTAACGATTTTGCGGCGGATGGGGGAAAATAGTATTTCCCGCCAGGTATTTTCCGGTCTGATCGATGACAGCGACTTTACAGCCGGTTCTGTAGGCCGGATCAATTCCCAGAATGATTTGATGTTGCAACGGTGGCTGCAGCAGTAGTTTTTTTAGATTTTCAGCAAATACCTGAATCGCTTTCTCCTCGGCTTTTTCAGTCAATGTGCTGCGGACTTCCCGTTCAATGGCTTTGGAAATTAAGCGTAAATAGGCGTCACGAACGGCATTTTGCAGGTTATCAGTAAATACCGATTTTGGATTAGTAATGTATTTTTGTTCCAGAAAACGGATAATCGGATCGGTATCAATGATTACTTTTGCACGTAATATTTTTTGTTTTTCGCCCCGGTTGATGGCAAGGATGCGATGGGAAGGAAGTGTTGATAGTTTTTCGGAATAATCGTAATACATTTCATAGACGGAATCTTCCTCAGCCTGTTTTTTACGGACGCCGGTTTCCAGCAATCCCTTTTTCCAGGTGAAATCCCGGATAAATTGGCGATTGTCCGCGTCGTCGGAAACCATTTCCGCGATAATATCTTCGGCTCCCTGCAGCGCTTCTTCCGGTGAGTTGACTTCTTTTCCGGGATCAACAAACTCCCTTGCGACCTCTTGAGGGGATTTTTCTCTTTCCCGTTGAAGCAAAATCAGATTTGCCAGAGGTTCCAGACCTTTATTTTTAGCCATAGTTCCGCGGGTTAGTTTTTTGGGTTTATAAGGAAGGTAGAGGTCTTCCAGTTTCTGTGGGTCCATACAATTTTGGATGGTGCATTTCAATTCCGGTGTTAGTTTGCCCTGCTCATCAATGGTTTTCAGAATAGTTTCTTTGCGGGCTTCCAGTGTCCGCAAAAAATCTATCTTTTCGATGATGGCCCGAATTTGGTCTTCATCCAATTTATTTGTAACTTCTTTTCTATATCTGGCGATGAAAGGGACTGTGTTACCTTCATCCACTAATTTAACAGTTTTTTCAACTTGTGAAAGATTTAGAGATAATTCCCGAGCGATTTGCTGAAAAAAAATTGATTCCATTGAACTCACTTGTTTTAAATATTTATAACAGTTCGAAATATAACAAAATTGTTGAAAAAATAGAATCGAATTAATGGGTTTCAGGAATCAAAAAGCAGGAATAAGGTAAAAGGGTTTTTTTGCCGGTTTATATGGCTGAAATTAAGTTTTTGAAATTCAAGGAGATATTTAGCTTTATTGAATTGTCAGACTGACAGTTAAATAATCAAAAAAAAACTTGATTATAAAAAAAGTCAATAGTAAGTTTGTCTGCTTTTTTGTAGATAGAAAATAATAAAATAATAAATGAGAGAAGAAATGTTTAAAACATATTTTCCAAAAAAGAATGACGTAAAAGAAAAATGGCATGTAGTCGATGCTGACGGTGTTGTTCTCGGTCGTTTGGCTTCGCAGGTAGCAAGCGTACTGAGAGGCAAACAGCGCCCCGAATTTACACCTTACGAAAACATGAGAGATTTTGTAGTAGTGATCAACGCGGAAAAAGTTCGTCTGACTGGTAAAAAAATAGAGATTAAAAAATACTTTTCACATTCAGGATACATTGGGAGTGAAAAATTTACCAGTATTAAAGAATTAATGGCAAAATATCCGGAACGTATTATTGAAAAATCTGTCAAAGGAATGCTGCCAAAAAATTCTCTGGGACGAAAAATGATGAAAAAATTGAAGGTCTATGCTGGCGCTGAAAATCCACACCTGGCACAGCAACCGGAAGAATTAAAAGTAGAAGGATAAGCCTGATATGAAGGAAGAATTTGTAACAGTTGGACGTAGAAAAGCATCAGTAGTCAGACTGGTAATGCGTCCCGGAACCGGAAAGTTTGAGATCAATACACGCGGTATCAAAGATTTTTTTGACCGTGAATGTCATTATATCGAAGCTATTTCACCCCTGGTAATTGTTGAGATGGTAGATAAATTTGACATTAAGGTTAATGCCAATGGCGGTGGACAAACAGGACAGGCCGGAGCAGTTCGGTTAGCCCTGGCAAGAGCTTTGGTTGAATATGACGAATCCTTACGCGGTAAATTAAAAACAGCCGGGTTATTGACCAGAGACTCAAGAATGAAGGAACGAAAAAAATACGGTATGGCCGGTGCACGTCGCGGTTACCAGTTCTCAAAACGTTAAAATTAAAAGAAGAGATATTTTTATATGAGTGAAGTAAGTTTTAAACAGTTATTAGAGAGTGGTGCTCACTTTGGACACTTGACAAGTAAGTGGAACCCGAAAATGCAGGATTTTGTTTTAATGAAAAAAAATGGAATCCATATTCTGGACCTCAATAAGACAGAAAAATGTTTGCAGGAAGCCCGGGATTTTCTGAGAAAAGTGGTTAGCAAAAACGGCGATGTACTTTTTGTTGGTACCAAAAGGCAGACCGTCAATATCATCAGGAAAAATGCTGATAAATCAGGAATGTTTTACGTTGTTGAGCGTTGGTTGGGCGGCACACTGACAAACTTTTCTACTATCAAAAAAAGTATCAGACATTTGAATAATCTGGAAAAAATGAAAACCGCCGGTTATTCCGACAGTTTAACCAAAAAAGAAAAATTAAGACTTGAGCGTGAAAGGCTGAAATTGGCAGAGCTGCATCGCGGAATTAAAAGTATGAAAAAAATTCCTGATGTATTGATCATCTCTGATGTTGTTTATAATGAAACAGCAGTACAAGAAGCCAATAAACTCAATATTCCGGTAATCGGTATTGTGGACACTAACGCTGACCCGAATAATATTGATTATCCGATTCCGGCCAATGATGACTCTGTTCAGACTGTTGAACTGATCATCAATCATCTTGCTCAGGCGATTGTTGAGGGCAAAAAAGCCAAACTCGACGTCCCAAAATAAATAATTATAATTTTAAAGTAAAGAGGAACAATTCATGAGCATTTCTGCAAAACAGGTGAAAGAATTGAGAGACAGAACCGGTATCGGCATGATGGAATGTAAAAAAGCCCTTACTGAGACTGAAGGTGATATTGAAAAAGCCATTGAACTTCTCAGAAAAAGAGGCATGGCAAAAGCAGAAAAGAAATCAAGCCGTGATGTAAATGAAGGTGTTATACAAGCTTATATTCACCCCGGTAGCAAAATCGGTGTTCTGATCGAAGTAAACTGTGAAACAGATTTCGTATCCAAAAATGAAGATTTTAAAAATTTTGTAAATGATATTTGCATGCATATCGCGGCAACAAGCCCGATGGCTGTCGATCGTGATGGTATTCCTGAAGAAGTTGTTGAAAAAGAAAAAGAAATCTTCAGAGAACAGGGTAAAAATGAAGGCAAACCGGAAAATATTGTTGAAAAGATCATGGTGGGTAGAATTGAAAAATTCTATGCACAAAATTGTTTGCTGGAACAGGATTTTGTAAAAGATTCACAAAAAACTGTCAAAGATTACCTTAATGAGACAATTATGAAAATCGGTGAAAATATCAATATTCAACGGTTTACACGTTATGAATTAGGTGAAGAAAAATAAATTTTTCATGCCCGCAAATAACACATTTAAAAGAGTTCTTATAAAATTCTCCGGCGAAGTCCTCGCCGGAGAAAATCGTTTTGGTATCGACATAAATATGGTCGATAAGATATCGGATGAAATTATTTCCCTGCAAAAATATAACTCTGAAATCGCCCTGGTTTTTGGTGGCGGTAATATTTTTCGTGGCTTAAATGCTTCCCGGGACCACAAAACAGATCGTGTTAAAGGAGATTATATGGGCATGCTGGCGACTGTAATCAATGCGCTGGCTGTGCAGGAATCACTGGTTCGCAAAGGGGCCGATACGCGGGTTATGAGCGCAATCAATATGCCCGATGTGGCTGAACCAATGATCATTCGTGATGCTGATTTGTATTTGAAAAATGGTGAAATTGTGATTTTCAGTGCCGGAACCGGCCGCCCTTTCTTCAGTACCGATACAGGTGCTGCTTTACGGGCTGCTGAGATCGGAGCTGATCTGCTGGTCAAAGGCACTAAGGTTGACGGTGTATACGACAAAGACCCGGTCAAGTATTCCGATGCAAAATTTTTTAGTACGTTAAAATATTCTACAGCAATCGAAAAACAATTGCGGGTTATGGATACAACAGCTTTTAGCCTGTGTCAGGACAATGATATTCCGATTATAATTTGCAATATGACAAAATCCGGTACTATCGAGAAAATATTTGCCGGTGAACAAGTAGGGACGCTAATTAGCGGAGGAAAAAATGATTAAAGATGTATTAAATGATGCTAAAAGTAGAATGAAAAAAACAATTTCTGCCCAACAAACCAAACTTGGAAACATTCGTACGGGACGCGCCAATCCGGCGATACTGGATGGTATAAAAGTCGACTATTATGGTGCGAAAACACCATTACGGCAGTTGGCCAATGTAGCCGCTCCTGACCCCCGGCTTTTGGTTGTTCAGGTATTTGATAAAACAGCCGTGGGTGCTGTAGACAAAGCCATTCGTGCCGCTGATATCGGGCTCAATCCACAGGCTGAAGGCAATCTCTTGCGCTTACCGGTTCCACAATTGAATGATGAGCGTCGCAAGGAATTGGTAAAATACGCTCATACTCTAATTGAAGAAGGCAAAGTCTCAGTCCGTAATATTCGCCGCGATGCCAATGACATGCTAAAGGAACTTGAAAATGATAATGAGATTTCCGAAGATGATCTGCATAAAGGCCTTGACGATATTCAGAAAATGACGGACAAGTACATTGAAGAACTGGATACAATGTACACCAATAAAGAAAAAGATATTATGGAAGAATAAAAATTCTTACCACATAATCAGTTTTTAAAAGGGTTCTAGAGGTTTAGAACCCTTTTAATTTTTTAGAATTGTGTTTGTGATGGGTTTTCCTTAAAATTATTCCTGATATAAATTTTTATGGTACTGGTAATAATGGAAAGAAGAAACAAAAATATATTCAAAACTATTTATTATTACACCGGCGGCTGGATCGGCTCCAGGTATATTTATAAAGAACTGGTTATTCCCTTCATTTTTTCATTAAGTGTCGTCACTTTTGTATTATTGATGAATTTTCTGATCAAGGAAGTGGACCGGTTATTGGGGAAAGATTTGCCCTTTTTGGTCATTCTGGAATGGATTTATCTCAATATGGCCTGGATTGTCGCGCTGGCAGTACCGATGGCTGTACTGGTAGCCAGTATCATGGCTTACGGCCGGCTGGCTGAAGATAATGAGATTGTGGCCATGCGGTCTTCGGGAATCAGTTTTTTAACGATTTTAGCGCCCGGCTTTGTATTCGGCTCAATTATAACAGTCCTGATGATTTTGTTCCAGAATAATGTTTTACCGGAATATAATCATCGCTCGCGGCTGCTAACCGGTGATATTTATCATAAACGTCCGGGATTAACTACAGAACCGGGATATTTCATCGACGATATGCCCGGCCATTCTATTTATATCAAAGAAAAGAGAGGTGATATGCTCTTTGATTTGATCATCTACAAAAAAGATCCGCAAAATGAACATACCACTATTTATGCTGACAGCGGCCGGATTGATATTGTCAATAACAATGTTGTTATTTCGCTTTTCAGCGGAGAAATTCACGAATTGGATTTGGTTAAACTGGATAAATATCAGCGAATTTATTTCTCGAAGCATAAGGTCAGTATACCGGTGGACGATATGGTGCTGGAAAGGCGTGAAAAAGGCCGGCGTGGTGACCGGGAAATGACAATCGGCATGATGCGGAAGGAAATTCAAAAACACAGCAAGAGCAAAGATAAATTTGAGCAAAAGATCAATGAAATTGCCGAACAGCATTTAGGCGTGGAGGCGTATGAAAATTTTCAGCAATTGAAAACTATTGTCGACGCAAAAATTGACAGCAATGAAAAGAATTTAAGCGAATCCAAAGCAAAAATAGAAAACCGCAAATTGACCGGTACCCTGAACCGTATTAAAAGCGAAAGCAATATGGTCAAAAATTATCAAAAGAAGATCAACAAGTATAAAGTGGAAATCAATAAAAAAATATCCATGCCTTTTGCCTGTATTATTTTTGTGTTGATTGGAACACCCATTGGTGTCATGTCGAAACGCGGCGGCATTGCTACCGGAGCCGTCACCAGCGTGCTTTTTTTTCTGATCTATTATGTTTTCCTGATCGGAGGAGAAGAACTGGCGGATATGGTGATCATTTCACCTTTTTGGGCCATGTGGACACCTAATTTTTTGCTTTTTGGAGTGGGTGTGTACTTGATCTACACGGCCAGTTATGAGTTGAAGACGTTTGATATTCTGACTATGTTTCGTATTTTTAAAAAGAAAAAACTGAAAAAGGAATAATAATGCTAACAGTTGGTTTTATAGAGCAAAAAAAACAGGGCAAAGCGCATAATCCCGAAGATATAAAGAATTTTATCAAAAAGTATGTCGAGGAATCCATACCGGATTATCAGGTGGCGGCCTGGCTGATGGCAGTGAATTTTAATGGTATGAGCACCAAAGAAATCGTTGCCCTTACCGATGCTATGCTGAATTCCGGCGAAAGAATTGATCTGTCACATATTAAGAAATTCAAGATAGATAAGCATTCCACCGGCGGTGTGGGTGATAAAGTTTCATTAATACTGGCGCCCCTGGCAAAAGCAGCCGGTTGTGTGGTGCCAATGATCTCCGGACGCGGGTTAGGCCATTCCGGCGGTACATTGGATAAACTGGAAAGCATTCCGAATTTTAATGTTGGATTATCCAGGGATGAATTCACCAACCTGGTAACGGAAAAATCTTTGGCAATGGGCAGCCAGACAAAAAGTATCGTCCCTGCTGATCGAAAAATGTATTCCCTCCGCGATGTCACCGCTACTGTTAAATCCATTCCCCTCATCTGCGGAAGCATTCTCAGTAAGAAAATAGCTGAAGGGATAAATGGATTAGTGCTGGACGTAAAAACCGGCAGCGGGGCTTTTATGAGTGAGTACAGCCAGAGCCGTAAATTAGCTGCAAGCCTCAAAGAAGTCGGTGAACAATTTGGGATCAAAGTCAAAGCGGTCATCACTGATATGAATCAGCCCCTGGGCAATGCTGTGGGAAACTGGCTGGAAGTCCTGGAATGTATCGATGTCCTAAAAGGTGACGGCCCCGAAGATTTGATTGAAGTAACACTGAATCTGACAGCCTGGATGGTAGTGATGTCCGGTATCGAACCAAATTTTGAAAAAGCCAAGGATTTACTTCGGGAATTGCTGGCTAATGGAAAAGCTTATGAAGAATTTGAAAATATGGTAATCAATCAGGATGGTAATGTTGATTATATTCGCAATCCGGAAAAATATAAAAAAGCACAGATAATAAAATCAGTATTGGCCACTGAGTCAGGCTATATTAAATCCATAGACACTGAAAAAGTGGGGATGGTTTCGCTCAACCTTGGAGGCGGCAGGCAGGTAATTACCGACGATATTGTACCGGAAGTCGGCTTGATCGTCAAAAAGAAAATTGGTGATCAGGTGGAAAAAGGGGATGTACTCTGTGAGATTCATGCTAATAGTGAAAAAGATTTCCGGCAGGCGGAAAAATCCTATGGCGATGCGTTGCAATTTTCTGAAAATAAAGTAGAAAAGAATCCTCTGATCTATGAATCCTTTTAAAAATATTGAAATACTGCAAATCGATATCACGACCCTGAAGGTTGATGCCATTGTCAATGCTGCCAACTCCGGCCTGATGGGCGGCGGTGGTGTTGATGGCGCGATTCACCGGGCGGCGGGGCCGGAATTGCTGAAAGTCTGTAAAAAATTACGTAAAACCGAACTCCCTGACGGATTACCAACAGGGGAAGCAGTTTTAACTGAGGGCTATAATTTACCGGCTAAGTATGTGATCCATACGGTTGGCCCGGTCTGGCGGAATGGAATACATGGCGAAGAGAAATTACTGGCCAGTTGCTACAAGAATTCACTGAATATTGCTCTGGAAAAAGAAATGAAAAGCATAGCGTTTCCCGCTATCAGTACTGGTGTTTATGGATATCCAAAAGATAAAGCGGTGAAAGTTGTCATACCAACAGTGTTGGATTGGTTGAAGAAAAATTCCAGCGAAATAAAAATTAAATTTTCTCTGATCAATGACAATTACAACATTTACAGAGAATATTTGGAGAAATTGCAATCATGAAAGGTTATCTACAGGTTTATACAGGCAATGGCAAAGGAAAAACCACCGCAGCCATCGGACTTGCCATTCGCGCAACCGGCGCCGGTAAAAAAATATATATGGCGCAATTTGTCAAAGGAATGAAGTACAGCGAAATTAAAACGCTGGAAAAATTTGATAATATCCATATCGAGCAATTTGGTTTGAAATGCTTTATTAAAGACAAACCCAAACCGGAAGATATTGAAGCGGCCCAAAAAGGACTGGAAAAAGCAAAACAACAAATGCTTTCCGGTAATTATGACATAGTAATTCTGGATGAAGCCAATATTGCTGTTTTTTTTGACTTATTTACAATTGATGATTTATTGGACGTTATTGCGGAAAAACCGGACAACCTGGAACTGATCATTACCGGCCGCTATGCCCATGAAAGATTGATTGAAATAGCAGACCTGGTTACAGAAATGAAAGAGATCAAGCACTATTATAATAATGGCGTTGAAGCACGTCAGGGAATTGAGTCTTAACCTTTTTTAATGGCCGACCTAATTGTTATTTTGCCAAAAGAACCGGGATACCAATCAATCTCTAGACTTATAAAATTTTAGATAATCCCGAAGAGAATAAACAATAATAACCGTGGGTGTCAACCCACGGAAATAACATACACTATTACAAACTCTGAAAGAGTTTAATCTGCATTATTCAACGCCCGCTTCGCGCTGATTATGGGTAAAAAATTAATTAAATCAGGAAAGTTTTTCCGATATAATTTTAAGTGATTTTTATAATTGGATTTTTTTCTGAATAAATAATACAAATATTTTAGAGAATCAGTTTTTTTGGCATAAATATTGAATATTTATTAAGTGATTTTTTAAAAAAGACTCCTCCCCAAGATAGTATAGATCCCCTGCCCCTATTTCTCCCCCTCTGGAATAGGGGCTTCTATTTTT
>CAZCHS010000022.1:0-35876 GCA_964498725.1 uncultured bacterium
GTAACTTGTTAATTTTATTCGCTTTCCTTTAAAGAATTGAAAATTCATGAATAATTCAGGTTAAAGATGTTTGTATTGATTGATCCTGCTTATGAGTAGCATTAAGGCAAACAATGCTCACACTTGCATCTCCCTTACGTCAACAAAGCTGCCGTTTTCATAGTCCAATACTTTTTCCATGCCGGCGATCAGCATGGCAGCGGCATTATCAGGCTCCGGCATTTTTTCGGTGTACCGGGACTCCTGCAAGCGTTTGATAGTGGGATATTTATCGGTTTCTTTGATGTTGTAAATGGTTTCCTGAATTTCGCTGTCAACCAATCCCGGCGCAAAAGCATTGAAATGGGTTTCCGGATATTCTTTGGAATAGATATTCATCAGCATGTTCAGTCCTGCTTTGGACATGGAGTAGGGGCCCCACCCGGGCGAACTGCGCAGGGATGCTTTCGAGGAAAGGCCGATCACTTGTTTGATTTCCTGAACATTTTTAAATAGCAGGTCCAACAGTACTTTATTGGCCCAGACATTAATATCCATCACCCGTTTCATTTCCGCCACACTGATTTCCTTCATCCATTTGATATCACCCAGGACTCCTGCGTTAAGAATAACCAGATCAAAGCGCTTTAATTGGCAGATGAACCCTGGCATCTCCTCTTTCACCCGCTCAAAATCGGTTAAGTCCAAATTCAGATGATGATAGTTTTGTGCCTTAGCGAAATCATCAACTTTTCGCCGGCTGATGCCCCAAACATTGGCGCTGCGTTTTATGAATTCTTTGGCCAACCCGTGGCCGATCCCTGAACTGGTTCCTGTGATCAATATATTCATTTTATTGTTATTGCCTTTAGACCTCTAAAATGAACTTTCGGGCAATATATCCTTTCTCTTTTAATTTTATTACAACAGTTCAACTTATTGGAATTGGAAATAAAATTCAAGGTGAGATTATTTACTGAAGGATGATTTTTTGAATCAACAAAATTGATTCACTCCATGGGTGTTGTTCTCGATTGTTTTGTCACTACTGTAACTCTGACAAATATGCCATACCCAAGCGCCATCAATACCAGCAAAACAGCATAAACTAATCCGATGGGGAGATAGATCAATAATAAATAACCAATCAGTGTCAGGCCGGCCACAAAGAGAATTTGCGGCATCTGTGTTTTGATATGGTCAAGGGGGGAAATTTTACAGGCGGCTGATGACATGATCGCTTTATCGGAATAGGGAATCAATTGCGCGCCCAGAATCGCGCCGGAAATCGTGGCGGCCACTACTGCATAAACAACTTCTGGCGCAGCTCCGGCTGCCATTTGGGCCGCAATCGGCATGATCAGTACCATTGAACTCCAACTGAAACCACTGGCCACTGTAACCAGGGCTGCTATAATAAATATAAACAGGGGAAGAAAATCGGGTGTGATGATGTTTTTGAAGACATTGGAAATAAAATATCCGGTCTGCAAATCAATGGTTACCAATTCCAGCCCTTTGGCTAATATGATCACCAGGCCGGTGGGAATCAATTCCCTGATACCCTGCCATAAATAGTTTGTGTATTCTTTCTGTGTCAATATTTTATCCCGGAAGATCATAATAGTCAGCAAAAAAAGCGCAATTATCACGGAAATATTCAGTACATCAATAGAGGGTGCATTGCCGATAATGGAGACCAGGGCTGTCCGGTCAGTTGCTGGCGTTAGCAGGTAGCCGCCGATGAACATTCCTAAAACCGCCGTGATCAGCAAAGCGGAAAAGGGCACCAGCATATCCCGTTTGCGTGCGGTTCTTTTTTGTTTGGTGAATGAGGGGTGACGGATTTTTTTAACCTTTTTTCTGTAAAACCAATGGCCAAAATAGGCAATAAGCAAAACAAATATAATATTCAGAATTGTGAATATGTGATAGGGGATGGATGCGAAAAAAATGGTCACTGTCGATTGGTCCAGAATACCTTTGGTGGCGCCGCTGATGAGTGAAATTTCAAACGCCGCCCAGGTGGAGATCAGCATGATCGATGATACCGAAGCAATTACATCAATAAAATAAGCCAGTTTAAAAGTGGATATTTTGTTCTTTTTAAAAACCGGCGAAAATGATGCGCCGGTAATCAGAACATTGGCGTAGTCGTCAATAAAAAGCATCAGACTGATAAAAAAGGCGGATAGTCGCGATTTTCGTTTGCTTTTCAGTTTTTCACCCAGGTAATGACCGAGTTTATCCGAGGCGCCGGTTTCTGACAGCACTTTCAGCATAGCGGATATCATGAGAATAAAAAAGGTTATCTTTAATCTTTCGGCATCAGTAAAACTTTGATAGATGTAAGTGCCCAGCTGTTTGAATCCTAAGAAAAAATCCGCTGAAAAAATAAAGGCGCCGGCAATCACACCAAAAAAAAGCGCCCAGTGGACTTTCCGTGTTTTATAGCACAGGACAATTGTTATAATTGCCGGAACAAGCGACAAGATTCCAAAATTTGTGGTATTCATTGTTATTTACACCCAGGGTATCATTTTATTATTAATCAATCAAATATCCATCTTCCTGTAGTGTTTTTTCTTCTTCCGGAGTAGCAACTTTGATATTATTTTTGTCCATACCGTGAATTTCTACACCTTTTTCCGTCAACTGAGTCAGGTAATCAATGATCTCTTTGGTAATGATCTGCCCGGGGATCAGGATTGGAATTCCCGGCGGATAAGGAACTGCCATAACTGTTGATATTTTATTTTCGGCATCACGAATATCGATTAATTCACCATCACAATAGAAAGCATGCCGGGGCAGGTATCTTAAATCAGAAAGCACCATTTTAATCGTATTTGACCGCTTGGGAGTTTTGGATTTTTTCCCTTTTCTTGACAGCGATTCCAGCGCCAGAAAGAGCCGGTTGATTTTGGAGCGGGTCGTACCGATGGTTATTAGTAAAGTAATGGTATTGAAAGTAGATTTTTCAATTTGTATGCCAAAATCTTCCGATAAGGCGGCTTCGATTTCTTTGTTCGTGTATCCACTTCCGGAAATATCGACAGTAATTTTTGTGTCGTCGTGGCGAATGTTGTCATTTTTGATTTCGTCGGAGATCAGTTCTTTCAAGTCCAGTACGGAAAATCCATCCAAAGAATTGATAGACTCTCGCAGGTCTTTTGCCAGGTCCAGCGCATTGGACAATAATTTGTATCCTTCCATCACCATCTGTTTGCGGGCTACATCCAGGGAAGCCACCATGGGATATCCCGGTGATGTTGAGGTGTACATCATATAATTTTCCATAAAAAATTCTTCGGTATTTTCAAAATCGGGATCATTGACATGCAGCATGGAAGCCTGTGAAAAGGCGCTCATGGTTTTGTGAGTGGACTGAGTAGCGTAATCAGCGCCGGCGGCCATAGCGGTAGGATAATAATTAGCATGAAAATTGGCGTATCCAAACCAGGCTTCATCGACAATTACCTTAATGTTGCGCTTATGGGCTTCTCTGACGATATCTTCAATATCATAGATCAAACCGTCATAGGTACAATTGGTAATAATAATTGCTTTGACTCTTTTACCTTGCCTGATGGCGGTGTCCATTTTCTCAATGATCCGTTTTTTGGGAATCGGGCCGAAAATACCATATTTGTTATTTACAGAGGGAAGCATGTAAATGGGTTCCGCGCCAGCAGCAATCATACCGTAATGCACGGATTTATGACAATTGCGGTCTAATAAAATCGCATCACCCGGTTTGAGCAATGTTTGCAATATGATTTTGTTGGAAGTAGATGTTCCGTTGGTCACAAAAAAGGTCTTCCTGGCTTGAAAAGCCCGGGCCGCCAACCGTTGTGCGCGGTCGATCACACCGCCCGGTTTGGGCGCCAGCAGAGAGTCCAGAGAAGGAACGGATACAGAGATATCGGAGGCGAACATATTATGCCCGAAGAATTGATAATAGTCCTTTACCCACGGAGAATTTTTAACCGAATCGCCGGATGAGTGTCCCGGTGTATGCCAGGAGTCATTGGATTTATTGGCGTATTTGACCAATTCATCATAAAAAGGGGTCTGGCTTTTTTCTTCAATGGCGGCTGATATTTTTCGTTTAATATCATCGTAGTCAAAATCCATTTTGAAAAAATAACCGCTGATCATGCCGTGTCCCTTGATTTTGCGCGGATCTTTTTCCTGTGTAAAGAGAAAAATATTCACTTCCGGGCGGCGCTTAATGATTTCGTTAAATATTTTCTCGCCGGTAATTTCTTGTTGTGAATTTTTCGATTGTTGAATTTTCCAATTCACCAAGACAATCTGAATATCGCCGATTTGCCGAAGCAGTTTCAGTCCGTTATTAAAGTAGTGCGCATCAATAACGGACAGGCCTCTTCGTTCTAATTGTTCTTTTGTTTTTTTACGGATCTTTTCATTACTTTCGATCAGTAAGACTTTGTATCTCATTACATTTCCTCATTTTTTCAGTAGCCGGTTGCGGCAAATTTCAAGCCTGTAATATTAGGCAAAATATTTAGTATAAATCAACCTAAAAATATTTAAAAATTTTATCTAAAAATTTAAATTATTTAGACTTTGTCTCAGGAATTTCGGAAGATGATTGATGGCTTATCCGATTGATCATTTTTGTGTACAAAAGTGGTGTTCCATTGGAAATTATTGGGATTAACCTGAATATCATTTTATTAATCTTTTTTATTTTTGATGATTGATCAATCATTCCACCGGCAAAGTGAAACTAAAGGCAGATCCCTTGCCAACTTCCGATGTCACGTCGACATTTCCATCATGTTTTTCAATAATATTTTTACAAATAAACAAACCCAGGCCGGTACTCTTTTCTTTGCCTGTGGGTTTGACGCCGGCTTTACCGAATTTTGTGAAAAGTTTGTTGATGTTTTCCGGTGAAATTCCTTGCCCCTGGTCGATCACGGATACTTTCAGATGATTGGTTAACCTTTTAATTTTGAAGGTAACTTCTGTGCCGGGATTGGAATATTTGATTGCATTAGAGACGTAATTTTCAATAACCTGCAGAATTCTGTCCTGATCGATTTTAATGGTTGGTATCTGGTCATCTATATCCAACTTGACCTCAATTGATTTTTCCTTTCGCAGATGTTTTGTATTTTCAAAATATTCAGTGACCATTTTCACAAAATCTGTTTCTGTTTTATTGATGGATATCTCACCGGATTCAATAGCGCTCAAATCCAGTAAATCATCAATTAATTTTCGCATGCGGTCGCAATTGCGTTCGATGATCTCCATGGTGTTTTTCTGCTGCGGCGAAAATTCACCCAGGTAGCCCTCTTTCCAGATATTGATATGATATTTGATGAGATTGGCGGGGCTGCGCAGGTCATGGGCGGCAATTCCCAAAAACTGGTTTTTTAGTTCGTCCAGTTCTTTTAGCCGCTCCATGATGCGGGATTTTTCGACGATCATACCCAGGTGATTGGAAATTTGCTGAAATAATCCCACATGCGCGTCCCGGTATTTATTCTTTTCCATAGAGGAGAAAAAGATAAATCCGGTGGGTTTTCCTAAAGCATAAGTAGGGCAGGTTAAACTTGAGCGCATACCTTCCTGCAGGATCAGTTTTGTGGAATGGGAGTTGGGATGCTCGGCATAATAGGCTTTCAGGTCATTGATAATGCGCGGCTCGCCGGTTTCGATAATTTTTTCTAAGCTGGATCCTTTTAGCGGAGCGCTATACCCTTGAGTCAGTTTTGTTTTATCTGATTCTGATCTGTACCAACAGGCTCTGACTGTAGTATTGTCCTCAACCAGGCGAGAGACACCGATTCTGTCATAGGGAATGATGGTTTTGAAGGAGTCATAGACATGGTTCCAGATATCTTCCAGATCCACAACGCCGTTAATTTTTTCGGTAATTTTAAATAATTTATTGGATTGTTCCAGTTTTGAGCGCGTCAGGTTTGCGACTTCTTCAATTAATTTACCCAGTTCATCCTGATCTTCAAATTTTACGTTATAATTACCGTTTTTTATTTTTGTTAAGGCTGCAAAATATTTTGCTGATTTTTGGTCCATGTTCCCTTTCCGGTTTAATTTTTATCAAAACTATTGGTTCTGACACTATAATTCAATAAAAAAATACAGGTGAGGATAATAAGATGGTAATTGATCACAAAAACGGCAATAGCCGTCACCGGAATTATGCTGTTTTAAGCGTGTACTTGTCTTCCTTTTTTCGATCCAGGATATGGGGAAATTGATGCCGGACAAGCTGGGTGATGAGGTTGACGATATGCTCCTGTCCCACCGGACAACCGGGCACGTGAACGACAGGTTTATTGATATTTTGCTGCTTGAAATATTCTTCCAGGCTGAAATAGTCATTGTCAGACTTTGTAGTGCTATTGGGATCACCCATTGTAGCGCAATTACCAAAAGAAACAGCGCTGAGACAGGTTTTACCGGCGCGTTGGATCCAGTCGTGAATCGGGCGGTTTGCCATATAACAGGCAGCGGGATTTTTGGGTATTGAGCCTTCCAGGGCAAAAAAATACGGACCGATTTTTCCGGACGTATAGCGCCTGATCAGGTCAATGGCAATATTATAGGGAGAAATATTTCCGCCGGTGGTCACCAGATTATCATGATTAATGATCAACTTTGCCGGCGATTGATTGGTGAAATTGAGCAATGATACAGAACATCCTGTGCAGGTTTTACCTTTTATATAAATGAGTGGCGGCACCTCTGATTTTTTTAAACTTCTCAGCAAACTGTCAATTGTTTTTGGCAGATCGTCAATACCAAAGCTGAGTTTTAATGAAGCGGCCAGTTTGAGGTTTTCAGATTGTAAATTTTTCATCACCTGTTTTCCCTTATCACGTTATTGTTATTACTTCCGTGGCTGAGGTGAATTGCAAAAAATATACCGGTCAATATAATATTGTCCGGTTATATTTATTTTTAATAGGTAATGTTTGGTAGTAAGGATTTGAGTTATTATATTCTTTTAATATGTAAAAATAAAACGCTCCCGATAGAAACAGGAGCGTTTTTTGGGAATATATAACAGCAGTTTTATTCTGCCATTATTTTTTTAATATCTTCTTCAACCTCACCGGTTACCTGCAGATCAAAGGTGTCAACCAGTACTTTTGCCACATTGGGAGACAAAAATGCCGGTAATGTTGGTCCGATGCGGACTTTTTTAAATCCCAGGTGTAAGAGCGCCAGTAAGACCGCGACTGCTTTCTGCTCATACCAGGCAATATCAAAAGCCAGGGGCAGATCATTGATGTCTTCCAGTTCAAAGGCTTCCTGTAGTTTCATGGCAATCACAGCCAGAGAATAGGAATCATTACACTGTCCAGCATCGAGAACCCTGGGAATGCCGCCAATGTGGCCGAGTTGTAATTTATTATACCGGTATTTAGCGCAGCCGGCTGTTAAAATTACTGTGTCCTTGGGTAATTCCCGGGCCACATCTGTGAAATATTGTCTGGTTTTGTGGCGTCCGTCACACCCTGCCATAACCACGAATTTTTTAATTGCGCCGGATTTGACAGCATCCACAACTTTATCAGCCAGCGCCATAACCTGGGCATGGGCAAAACCACCAATGATCGTTCCTTTTTCGATTTCAGTCGGGGAATCACATTTTTTAGCCAGTTCTATGATTTCAGAGAAGTTTTTTTCGCCATCAACTTCTTTGATGTGTTTGACACTGGTAAAGCCGGCATTTCCGGTGGTGAAAATGCGGTCTTTGTAACTTTCTTTTGGCGGCACAATACAATTTGTTGTCATCAGGATCGGGCCGTTAAAGGAGTCAAATTCTTCTTTCTGTTTCCACCAGGCATTACCATAGTTGCCCACAAAATGGTCATATTTTTTGAAAGCGGGATAGTAATTAGCCGGCAGCATTTCACTGTGGGTATAAACATCCACGCCGGTGCCTTTGGTTTGCTCCAGCAATTGTTCCATATCTTTCAGATCGTGGCCGGAGATCAGGATTCCGGGTTTGTCTTTGACGCCGATATTGACTTCGGTAATTTCCGGATTTCCATAGGTTTCAGTATTGGCTTTGTCCAGCAGGGCCATTGTTTTGACAGCAAACTCGCCGGCTTTCAACACCATGCCGATCATCTCATTGGTTTCCAGGTCTTTTGTTGTCGAAGCCAGGGCTTCAACGACGAATTCAAAAATGGTATCGTCAGAATATCCCAGAATTAAGGCGTGGTCAGCATAAGCAGCAATGCCTTTTAATCCAATTATCAGCGTTTCCCTGAGAGAGCGCACATCTTCATTTTCTGTTGACAATATGCCCACAGCCGCGGCTTTAACCACATAATTTTCTTCCCGTTCCTGCCATGTCACGGAATCATGGGTTAAGCCGCTGATATTGTATTTTTTCAGCAATTCATCCCGCAATTCCACAGCCTCATTGATTTTTTGGGTAATATGCAAATCATTGAAATTGGCATTGGTAATAGTCATGAATAAAGATTCGATTATAAATTGTCCCACTTCTTTTTCCACTTTGCCGGCTGTATCACTGATCAGTGAAATACCTTTCAAAGTGTGGATCAACAGGTCCTGAAGTTTTGCGGTGGGTTCAGGTTTTCCACAAACTCCCTTGACTGTACATCCTTGATTTTTTGCTGTTTCCTGACATTGAAAACAAAACATACTCATATTCGATCTCCTTTTTTTGTGCAATTTTTTGTAAATTGCGTTGACTTTGTTGCAAAGTTAGGGAAGTTCGGTGCGGCTACACCGGCTTCCTTTTTTATCTTTTTCTTAATCTTTTGCCCGCGAATAACGCGGATGAAAACGAATTTCTAATATTAATTTTTTGGTGCTAATTTTTGGTCGTTAAATGTTTGATCACCAATATTTTGGCATTTTTTTCATAATTGTTTCTGAAACCGTGAGGAATATTTTTGGGACTTTCCACCAATGCGCCTTCACTTATTTTCTTCAATTCATCACCGATCTGCATATCCAGTTCGCCGTGGGATAAATAAAATGACACTTCCATGGGCGTTTTGTGCATTTCGATAAAATCACCGGGTTTCAGGCTCATATGAATGATCCGGGCATAGTCCCGGTTCAATAATTCCGCGGTTTTTTCAAGTGACGGAATTGTTTTGAATTGGTTTTCAGTTTGGTGGTTTTTTATTTTCATGATAATCCTTTCAGACTAATTAAGTATGATAAATATGATTGAAAATATCAATTATTTAAGTCACCTTTGATGGTGATAATTTTTACTTCCGGTTCCATATCGACACCGGCTTTGGCAATGGCCTGCCGCAGTAACATTTCCATACCGCCGCAGCAGGGAACTTCCATTCTGACAATCGTAATGGAATTAATATTATTATGCTTCAATATCATAGTCAACTTTTCGATGTAATGGTCGATGGTCTGGTCCAACTTCGGACAGAAATTGATCAATACTTTGCCTTTGATAAAATCCTGGTGAAAATTGGCATAGGCAAAGGGCGCGCAGTCAGCGGCAATTAACAGGTCGGCATTTTTTAAATAACCAGCTATGGGATGCATCAACTGCAACTGGGTTGGCCAGGTTTGTAATTCCGATGGCTGTCTGTGTGTAGCTGTTTCGGCAGGGGCGGGAGCTTTGTAGACTTCCTTGAAATCCATGGATCCGGAACCAGGACACTGACCACTAGTACATCCCTGTGGTTTATCTTCTATTTGTGGTACGGGTAGATTGTGTTCCTTGAGTACTGCAACAGCGGTGTCATAATAACCAAATTCGCCATGGTCAAAAAGATGTTTCAGGTGGGCTTTGATGGTATTGGCACCGGCATCGATGATGTTTTCTTCCATTACACGGCGTTCATCATAAGGGAGGGCCTCGCGCTCTTCCACTTCAATGGCGCCCTGGGGACATTTGCCAATACAGGCGCCCAGGCCGTCACAAAAAAGATCACTGACCAGGCGGGCTTTGCCGTCAATCATCTGCAAAGCGCCTTCGGGGCAATCGGGAATACAAAGCCCACAGCCGTTACATTTTTCTTCATTGATTTTAATAATTTTACGTTTCATTTATTCACCTCTATTGATTTATTTTTTTTACGAATAATATGAAGATTATGAATTGTCTTTTATATTAATTGTTTTCATAAATGATGAGAGTTTGATTTCTTTGAGATCTGCATATATTTGTTCGGATATCTTATTGAGTTTGTTACCAAAGATGCAGTGAGTAAACTGGCATTTGTCTTTTCCCAGCGGGCAATAATGAAGATTGACCGTGCCTTCGATGGCCTCATAAATATCCAGCAGCGTAATGTCACCGGCATTTTTTGCCAATTTGAACCCGCCGGCGGGACCGCGAACCGATTTGACATAACCGGCTTTGGACAGTCGCTGGAAAATTTTTGCCAGGTGGGCGACAGAGGCGTCAAGGATCTCAGCCAGGGATTTAACATTGATCCGGTCCGGACTTTTGATCGCGACGATTGCGATGCCGTGTAATGCCAGTGATGATCCTTCTGATATATTAATTAAATTACTCATTTATTTGTCCTTTTTGGCTTAATTCTCATTTCAGTATTAAAATACCTAAATATATTTTTGAATGCAAAGGTTTTTTAATTTTTTTGAAGATACTTGGGGCTTTGTGTGATTTTTAGGGAATTATGGCAGAAACTGATTATTAAATAAGAAGTCTACTGAAGTAGACTCCGTAATTTTTACAACTCATTTTTTTCACCATGCTGAAGCATGGTGCTATTCTGATAATTCAAATTCAGATTAGCACCACAATTTATCTGTCCGGCTTTTGACGGATTGTGGGGTCAAATAAGTAGATAACCGTCTTTAGTAGGCTTTCAGCCTACTTCCCAACCAAGCATAAACCCTCGCAGGTTTTCCCGCTTCGCCCGCCGGGCTTCGACGGGACAAGCGAAACCTGCGAGGGTATGTTTTTTTTATCCTACATTATTCATAAAAATATGAACAATGCCCGCTTCGCGCCGATACGTTTCCTGTAGAAACTATCGGGATTAACCTGAATACCATTCTATGAATTTTCCAAATTAGTTTTTCAATGTGTATTTGGTAAACTGATAGTTTTATTTGTTTTGCTTGAAGAATTTGAAAATTCATGAATAATTCAGGTTATAATTCATTGATGGTTTTGAAGGCCAGTTTCAGGCCATCTTTATTTATGGCTTTTTCGGTTGTTAACTTCACCATCACTTCTTCACCGGGCAGCAGGTCAAAATAATTATCCGACAGAAATCCGTCACAATCCTCAACAGTGATATAGAGATTTTTTGCCAGTTTTTCCGAAGACAATTTTATTTTAAATTCCTTGCCGCCGCCTGCAACTGAATAATCAATCGTAGCGTTGTCAAAATTCAGATTTTTCGGCTTATCAAAATAAAAAATATTCTGTGACGCGACCTTACCGTTGGGAAGTTCCACTACCGCTTTGAGCAGGCTGCGGTTTTTTGATACTTTACCCAGCAATTCTTTTTCATCAATGTCATAGTAAATTTTAGCAGTATTGGCAGTAATGGTGACATCTTTTTCATCTTCCCATTTTACATTGCCATCAAAATCCATTAATGTCATTTTCAAAGTCGCCGGCTGGTCTTCCAGAATATCAGAAACAATATGCATATTGACTTTACCATCTTCACGATGAGGTGAGATCAGAATCGGCGCGAACAGTTTTTTGGCATAATATTGCAGGGCTTTCCATTTACCGTAATAATCGATACTTGACCATGATGCCACCGGCCAGCAATCATTCAATTGCCAGTAAAGGGTTCCCATACAGCGATCACGATTCCGGCGGTGGGCTTCGATACCAAAGCCAATGCCTTCTGCCTGCAACACATGACTGACATAGAGATAGCTTTTAAAATCTTTCGGCTTTTTGTAATCCCTCAGCATATATTCTTCAATCGTTGTATTTCCAATGCCGGAACGTTGATGGGATTTCATCACTTCAGAATGAATATCATAATCTTCCGGTTCAGTATACTTATCCACTGTTGAAAATTCCGGAAAGGACTGAAAACCGTATTCCGACATAAATCGCGGCATATAGGATTCAAAAGTTTCAAAAGGTTCTTTACCATGCCATACACCCCAGTAATGCAAATCCCCTTTGTCCACCTGGGAGGGATTTCCCATGCCGGCACAGGGTGATGATGACCAGTAAAAGCGGTCATTGTCATATGCTTTGACCGCCTCAGGCAGGATTTTGTGGTAAACATTAACATAAGCATTCCACATATAATCTGCTGCTTCTTTTCCCTGGTTTTCTGTTACCTGATCGACCCATCCCCAATGATACCAGGCATCTACACATTCATTATTACCACACCAGATTACAATAGAAGGATGATTGCGCAGCCGTTTCACATTGTCAATGGCTTCCTGCTTAACATTATCCAGGAAGGGTTTATCGCCGGGATACATGGAGCAGGCAAACATAAAATCCTGCCACACCATCAGTCCCTTTTCATCGCAGAGGTCATAAAATATTTTGTTTTCGTAAATACCGCCGCCCCAGACACGAACCATGTTCATGTTGGCATCCACAGCTGATTGCAAAATATGTTCATAGCGATCCGGGGTTACCTGGTTCAGGAAGACATCCTGGGGAATATAATTAGCGCCTTTGGCAAAGACCGGATGGCCATTGACCTTAAAATAAAAACTTTCACCATAGTCGTCTTTTTCACGAACCACTTCCACATCTCTAAGGCCGATTCGATGGCTTTTTTCATCCACCAGTTTTCCGTTCATATAAACTTCAGCGGTCAGATCATAGAGATGTCGTTCTCCCAGCCCTACCGGCCACCAGCGTTTTGGATTTTTGATAGAGAAGGGCACATTGATTTCATTGTTCCCTTTTTTTAGAGTTATGGCCTTGGTTTTGATGGCTTTTTCACCCTTGCGGATTTTAACTTCGCCATCAGATACTTGGTCAGCATTGATTTCCAAAATGGCATTCAGGTCGGCCTGTTTCTGTTTCAGATTTACCTGGCGGAAAAAGGTGTGATCCAGTTTCGCTTCATTCCAGCCATTGATTTTTACCGGTCGCCAGATACCGCTGGTTGTGAGACGCGGGCCCCAATCCCAGCCAAAATGATAACCCGCTTTACGGGTGAAAATGGAGACTTTTTTATCGCCAATGCCGCCGATTTCCGACAGATCATTAGGCGGGTCCGGATACTCATATTTTTCTTTAAATAATTTTTCCAGTCCGACATTGATGGGCGACCTGAAAACTATCCGCAATTCATTGCCTTTTGGTTTTAATTCTTCCTTACAATCAATTTCCCAGACACGAAACATATTATCCGCGCTTAATACTTTTTTACCATTGAGAAAAACCTCCGCATAAGTATCCAGCCCGTCAAATACCATTTCAAGATGGTCTTTGTCAAGCAACTCTTCGGTCACATCAAAATTAGTTTTGTACTCCCAGTCAACCTTGTCGATCCATTGCTGATCATGTTCATTAAGGCGATAATAGGGTTCTTCAATGAGGCCATTAGCCAGCAAATCCATATGCACGCTACCGGGTACTTTGGCATTGATCCATTCGGTTTTGTCCACCTGCTTGAATTGCCAGTTTTTGTTTAATTCTATTGTCATATTTTCCTTTTCCATTTGCTTAGAAGGACAGCTCATTAATGAGATTAATATTATTGAAATAAGAATTAATTGCTTCATTTTCCTTGCAACCTCCAGTTCGTTTCTTTGTCATTCTTTATATTATCAAAATTTAACACCTTTTCAAAGTCATAGACCCGCTTTACTTTTTGCGGTTCATTGGCATCGGTAATGAAATTTCCCCAGGTCATGAACCATGTCCATTCCGGCTGATTTTTGATAATGTTGATATCCGGCAGTCCTCCCACTTCAGCCAAAGCAATAGGTTTACCTTCTGCCAGTTTTAGCAGGTCATCATGGTGGCTTTGTTTGTAATCATCAGCATAGACATCCGCCGCAAGTACATCCACAAAATCAATACCCGGAAAATAATCTTCATAAGCATAGGCTTCATCACCGGGAATATTTCGTGGCGCATTGGTATTCCATACCCAAATCAGGTTGTTCAGCTGATGGAATTCCGTCAGTCGCCTAAATATATTTTTCCACAGTTTGGCAAATCCCGCTTTGCCTTTCTGATTGCACCACCAAAACCAGGTGCCATTCATCTCATGATAGGGCCTCCAGAGAACGGGAATCTTTTTACCTTGTAATTGCTTTAAATAGCCGGCGATTTTGTCAACCCCTTTTTCCCACTTGCTATAAAGATCAGTGCCCGGTGTGGTGAGTTCCTGCCAGGTTTGTTTGTCCGGACGCTTGTCCCATGTCCAGATATCAGGATAATCGCAATAATCCTCGTCAGGCGGAAAGCAGGAGTGCCACATGAGTGTGATGATAAATCCCTGCTTGTGTTTCTCTTCAACCAGTTGTATCAATCGTTCCCGGCCTGATTCCGGTGTAATGTCAGTAATGGCCACTGGTTCCGATGGATCAGTCAAATTCATGGCGCCGCAGTGGTGATATTCCGACGGATTTTCACCCTTGAAACAAAATCCGAAATCACCGCCCCAGACCGCCGGGATTTTTCCGGTGATTTCATGAACTTTTTCGCTCCATTTGGAAGCGGAACTGATGTAATTGTGCTGACCTGACAAGAGGTATTTTCCCTTGATGTCGTATAGAAATTTCAATAATGCCCGCGCTTCTTTGCCGGCCTTGGGGTTGATAGAATTTTTCATATATCTTCCTATTTATGCCTGATTTGAGCCCTCAGAATAGCTCAAGATCAAGTCAGTCAAAAAGTTTACGGAGTTCACTATCTAACCTGATTCATTCATTTTTTCATAAAACTTTTGACACTACCATTGTTTTCAGATTTTAAACAGTCTAATATTTAGACAGCAATACCATATTAAATTATTCCGCATTATACATTAAAATTTAGCTTTATAACACTTTATTACTTGTAATTAAAAATGAATGTAATTAACATTTATTATCTTAGGCATATGTTTTTAAACAACTTATTTATTTAGATTTAAATAAAGCTAGCTTACTAATAACAATATCAATACCCGGAAATTTTTGATGCTTCCGATGGGGTGTCCGCATCACCGGTTTTACCTTCAAACCGCTTCATGGCCTCTTCCACAATTGCAATTGTAGCTGTAGCACCAATTCGAGTCGCACCGGCTTCACGAACTTTTAAAGTATCATCAAGGGTTCTTACTGCGCCGGCTGCTTTTACTTCTACTTCCGGAGCGGAATGTTTACGCATCAGTTTCAGGTCTTCAACTGTAGCTCCTTTGTAAGAATATTTACCATCCGGACCTTTATTAAAGCCATAACCGGTTGAAGTCTTTACAAACCCAACCTTATGTTTACTGCATATTTCACAAAGTTTAATCTTATACTTGTCTTCCGGCAGATAGTCATTCTCAAAGATCACCTTCAAAATCGCACCGCCGCTGACTGTCGCGTCATTGATCACTTTGATTTCCCCATCGACATAGTCCCAGTCTTCAGAGAGAACCTTTCCAATATTGACGACCATGTCGATTTCCACAGCACCATCTTCAATGGCTTTTTTGGTTTCCGCGACTTTGATATTCACAGTGGAATTACCCGCCGGAAAGCCAATTACTGTACCAACTAGAACATCTGTTCCTTTCAGCATCTCTTTTGCCAATTTCACGGCGTAAGGTTTGATACAAACCGAGGCAACATCATATTTTTTAGCCACTTCGATTTCCCGTTTTAATACTGCATCATCCATAGTTGGATGGAGCAGAGAATGATCAATCATTTTTGCAATCTCTTTTACAGTTGGCATAAAACATCCTTTCTATTTATATTTATCATACTATTATGGACTGGTATGAAATTAATTTTTTAGAGCCTTTTTTACAAATAAATAATAAATGTAATCCCATAATTATAAACCTCCCAGGTCTTAAAGATCTGGGAGGTTTAGTTCATTTACTTTCCTGCACTTTTTCCACAGAGATTTCTTTATAAAACTTTTTCATTACGTAAAAGGCTTTTTTCCTGTCACCGGTTTCACTGATGAGGCCTTTACGATTCCAGTCCCCCTGAATGACTGGCAGCACCCGCTTGGGTGAATGAAAATCAGCCAGAATCCACGGGCAGGTGCCTCGCAATTGCGGAATTCGTTGCAACATTTCCAGACTTTCTTCGTAGAGATGTTCCTGGAACTCTTCAGTCCAGCGGGTATTCTTGTCCCCATGGTAACCCTGTAGAGCGCCGCCACCAAACTCCGAAATCACCACAGGCTTGTCCTGCTCAATCGCCCATTTGACGCGGCTACATTTTTCTGGTAATCCGTCGTACCAACCGACGTATTGGTTAAATGCCAGCACATCCACATATTCGGCAAAGGGATCAACAATCATTTTTACATCCACATCATCGTGTTTGCCATGGAGTTCCAGGGCCGCGCTGATCAGGCGGGTGTTGTCAATATTGAGCGCGAAACTGCGTAATTCTTTGAGAAATTTCATTCGGGGGTCACCCACCGGTGTTTCATTAGCCATAGACCAAATAATTACAGACGCACGATTTTTGTCTCTTGACATCACTTCACGAAGTTGTTGTTTGGCAGCATTCAGCGTATAGGGATTATCAAATTCTATGGTCCAGTACACCGGATTCTCCTCCCAGACCATGATGCCCATTTCATCAGCCAGCCGCACCATATTTTCATTGTGTGGGTAGTGCGCCAGGCGAACGAAATTGCAGCCCAGTTCCTTTGCCCAGCCCAATAGCATTCTGGCGTCTTCTATGCCATAAGCACGGCCGCCACGAATGGGATTTTCCTCATGGATGCAAATTCCTTTTAGAAAAACCGGTTCATTATTGAGTAAAATCTCCCGGCCTTTGGTTTCAATGGTGCGAAAACCGATTTGATCACAGATATTATCCTCATCTGTCAATAAGTTGACTTTATAGAGTTTTGGATTGTCAAAGGACCAGTGTGTTAAATCTTTTACTGACAAAGTGATCTCAGCACGACCCTTTTTATCCGTACGAAAGTTTTTTTCGATCTGTAGTTCGGGAATTGATAAGGTGATCTTTTCTTTAGATATATCTTTGCCATCCAGTTGAACAAATCCCTTTATCTCACGGGTTGATCTCTTGCCTAATTGTACTTTGTAATCCTGGATAAAAGTTGCTGGCACTTCAATAATTTTCACATCACGGGTAAGACCACCAAAATTCCACCAGTCAGTGTTCACGGTGGGAACTTCTTCCTTTTTGCGTTTATTATCGACTTTGACAACGACAAAATTATCTTTCTCTTTCACAATATCGGTGATCTCAAAATTAAATGGCGTGAACCCACCTTTATGGGTTCCTAATTTTTGCGCATTGAGGTAAACTTCCGCTTTGTAATTGGCTGCCCCAAAATAGATGAATAACCGGTTGTTTTTATCTTTTTTTTCATAATTAAAAGATTTTTTATACCAAACGGTGCCTTCATAATAATAGAGTTTTTCCTTTTGGTAATTCCAGTCGCCGGGAACATTGATTACATCGGATTGATCGAAATTGTATTCCACCCGGTCGGTTTTTAGCTTTGCCTTTTGGTTGACAAAAAAGCCGCCGCTTTGGGCCGGGTTGTCACTTTGGTCATAGGGTTGATAGCGATAATCATAATACCCGGTTTCGTAGGGATCCACAATATAGCGCCATTTACCGTTCAGGGTAAAGGACTCCCGGTTATAGACATTTTGTATGATATCATTCGAAAATGATAAAGTTACTTGTAAAAAAATAATTAAAAACACAATAAAACTTTTATTTCGAAACATTTCTTCCTCCTGTTTTTATATGCACACGACTCTAAAATTGTTGAGAAGTCCTACCAAACATCTTTTTTTTCAGCCGCTTACAATTTTTAAAACCATTTCAATTTTAGTATGCAACAGCTATGGCATCAACCATTGCGAAGGCCTATTGGCCATTCGCAAGGTCTTGGTTTAGGATCAGGCTTTGTCCTGCCTTGATTTCTAATGTTTTTTTAAACTTAACAACAGTTTTGTCATTTTGTTTACTTGTATTAAAATTAACTTTTTTATCATTAATTGTTACTGATGATAATTGGCCCAAATCTTTTGCCTCAAGTGTTAATGAATGAACCCTCATTTCACCGGATCGAACATTGATTTTGATAGCATCTATTCCTTTTTGATAAAAGGCCGTACCATTATTAAAGGCGAAAAAGAGTTCATAAGTAGGAGCCGGAAAACAGGGCGAAAATTGATAATGATCATTATTAATTGCCAGCCCCAGTACACCATTAATAACCCCCCAGGCCGACATGGGCCGGAAATAGTGCCCACCGAATTCCTGATGGTCGAAATAAAGCCCGTTCTCACGATAGCGCTCTTCCACACTTTGTATCACATCCAGGGCCTCATAATACATATCCTCATACATCAGGAAAGAAGCAAACCCCAACTCCACACCGGTCCAGCAGGTATTGGCCTGGTCCACCCATAATTCTGTTTCATGGATCGGGTATAGGTCCGGATATTCCGGCCAGGTACAATTTCGCAGACCGAAATCTTCTTTAAAGGAATATTTCATTACATTTTTCAGGGAAGCGTGAACTTTTTCCGGGTCCAAAATATAGCCTAAACCACTCTGGTGGGCCATCCACTGACCGATGATCTGATCGGTCAAACATGCCTCATCAATTCCCTTGCCGTCATCAGCATCATTGTAAAGCCGGTAATACTCACCATTCCAGAGTTTTTCTTCCACCTTCTGATGGGTAATATCATAAACTTTTTTCGCTTTTTCGACGGTTTCCTCATCCTTCATGATCTCAGCCGCTTTTTCCAGTCCGGCCACAGCACAGAGCCACTGCGTATGAATATAGGAAGCCACACCATACATGGGAAAATTATCGTAACTGCACATGATACCTTCCATGTCCGGCAGCAAATCACCATCTTCATCCCGGTGATCCAATACATAATAAAAGGCCTCTTTCAGGGATGGATATATTTCTTTGAGATATTGTTTATCACCGGTCCAGAAATAATCCCGCATTACCTGCTGAAGGTAATTTCCCGGCAGGTCAATGCGATGATACACACCCCAGGTACCGCTTTGCAGGTAATTCAGGTCGTAGCCCAGACCGTGCCCGATTTCACCCTTGTCCGTCTGAACTTTTTTGTGCTGGCGCATAGTGGACTGCTGCAGTTCGGGAAACAATGACACGATCATGGTGGAACCATAGAGTGATACATCCATGGTTCCGTTGGGCCCCCAACTTTTATTGGGGGACATGCCTTCACGAATCGCGAACTCTTTGGCCTTGGTTAAAGTGGAGCTGCTGATGAAAGTGTTCAGATTGGAGTTTACCTGGTCCAGAACAAATTTTGGCAGGTCACTGCGATAATAATCAGTGAAAAACTGATTGGTACGCTGAAACAGGTCAACACGGTTTTCTATCATATATTCAGCAACTTCAGCAGCATCTTTGAAGAAATTGTTATAATAATTTCCAATATTTGTTGTTTTGGTCTGCTTCACCCAGTAATCATCATCTTTCAGCCATTCAATAGGTTCCATGCCTTCCTGAATATTGTGTGATCCGTAGGCATTGGGAAAATTCCAGGTCATGAGAAAAGAATGCTCAAAGGCTTCGTCCTTGTCCAAATTTCTGGTGATTCCGATGGAACTGAAATGACGCTGATCTTTGGTGAATTTTTTAGCAATCCGACCTGTCTTTTTACCGGTTTTTTCATCTGTCATATTCCGGCCTTCTGTATCATCAATATTGGGAAAGCTATTTTCAACAACCAGGCGTTCATAGTAGGGGTGTTTGTGTTCCCACCCCAAATAATAAGTAGATTCCTCGGACAGAGAAGCCATGCCCATATTGCCGTAACTGGGATAACCTTCATCCATTCCGCCGGCACCCAGGTCAAAATATTTATAGTCGTTTCCTTCCACTAGCTTTGATGTGAAATATTTATCCGTAGTATCATACCCCACCAGATTGCGCAGAGAGGAAATTAGAAAGACATTAATCTTTTTGGTAGAAGTGTTACGAACTTTGAAGTCAAAATAGACACCGGGTAGAGAGGAATTTTTTACATCATGGGGGATAAAGGGGCTGTAGACGCGTAAATCAATCTCCAATGGCATGTCGGAATCGGAAAAAGTCAGCCGTGTGTAGGGAAATTCCGCCGCATACTCGATCTGTTCAATCCGTTCCAGCCAGGGATAATAATAAGCAATACCGGTTTGTCCGGCCTCATTATAGCCGGAATTCAATTGCAGGAGTTTCATTTTAGGGTCTTCCCCTTCCACCTGGTAGCGGACAATAAAAAATAACAGAGATTTGTCTTCATTGGACCGTGGGAGTGTCGGTATTTCAAAAATTGGCCCTGTTTTTAAGGGATAATTGTTGAAAATGCTCCAATTGTAAAATTGGCCGTCTTTACGTAATTCGATGGCGCCGGTGCCGATGCCGCCGTGGGCAATGCCGCTGCGGGGTGAGTAGCTGGATTTATAGACCTCACTTGCAGGCAGCAGACTTGCAATTAGTAAAATAATTGCGATTAATGATAATAATTTTTTCATGGGTTCCCTCTTATATTTTGATTCTGTTTCCCTTTCAAGGGTATTTTCAACTTTTCAACTCATCCAAATGGCAATCCTTTAAATTAAGGACACAATCTGCGTCTGGGAATTAGGCTGAAGCCTACTGAGCATTCGATTTTGCTGTTTTATTCACCACAATAAATTGTGGTGCTATTCTGAAAATTATCCGTGATATTCTGTCAATCCGTGTCCCCAAAAAAACCTACTTCCGCACCACTTTCAATTCCATTACAAACCCGCCATAGCGCAGAACATCAACGGAAATTTTATCCTGTCGGGTTACTTTCTCCCGGTTTTTACTGAATTGATCATTTTTATCACCATCGGCAATAACGGTAGCATCATAATCCCCACTACCCAGAAAACCGAGATCAACAGTAAAACTTTTTCCCTTAAACTCACCATTTAAGCCACCGATGTACCAGTTGTCACCGGATCTTCTGGCGATAATCACCTCCCGGCCGGGATAGCCGTCCAGCAATTTTGTATCATCCCACACTGCCGGAACTTTTTTTAAAAAACCTAGCACAAATTCCGGTTGCGCCCGGTAGGCTTCATAATGGTCAGCCATGTGTATAATTCCACTTTCGAAAACCACGGATTGCGCCAGTTCATGACCCATAGTTGTGTGATGAGGCAACACATTATGACTGAAAGTCACGGGTGTGTAATCCATCGGCCCAACTACATTTCTGGTGAACGGATAAACAGTATTGAACACCGGTGCTGAGGCTGGAAACTCTTTAGCGAACTTGTAACATTCCGCACCGCAGACCGACTCCATGGTGAGCAAATTGGGATAAGTGCGACGCCATCCACGCGGCAGGGTACAGCCGTGAAAATTGACCACCAGTTCATAGTCCGCCGCATCTTTTAGAATATCGGTGTATTGCCGCATAATTCCCTGTTTATCAGACTGAAAAAAGTCCACCTTGATTCCTTTTATACCAATCTTATTCAGCCATTTAAATTCTTTTTTTCGTGCGACAGAATTGCTCATAATATCTCTCGGTTCTTCACCCACGGTATTGTGATCGCCGCCGGAATTGTACCAAACCAAAAGACCGACGTTTTTCGTCGCTGCGTACCTGGCCAGTTTTTCCAGGTTACCGCCTTCCATAGACTGCCAGTTGGCATCCACAAGAGAGTATTCCCAATCCATTTCTGCAGAGAAATCAACAAAATTTTTCAGTGCCTGGTAATTTTTTGGACTTTCCGATACAGACCACCAACTCCAACTGGCGCGACCGGGTTTGATCCAATCAGTATCTTTGAGTTTATTTTCATCACTAAGGTGCGTGACAATATTAGATTCTACCACTTCTGACAATTTTTCCGAGATGATGATAATTCGCCAGGGAGACTGCCAGGGGCAATTGACCACTGGCAACTGAGGGTAAACGTTATAAGCTTCATCGGCTTCTGCATAACAAACACGATATTCACCATCAGGACAATCAGGTTCCAGATGAACGGCTGTATAATCCCGGTAATCATCGCCACCGGCAGTGATCAATATCCATTTATCATCAGCATTAAACAAAAGCGGGAATTCCCATCCATTCTGATGGGCCGGCGCTGTTGTGCCGATAGGAATTTCATTTTGGTAGCGGGTTTCATAGGCCGGCGTCCAGGGCGAAATTTTATCATAAGGGGACATCCAGGCTTTTCCTAAATCCGGTAGGTTAAAACTTGTTTCTTCGCCCCGAATCTCGTGGTCATGCTTACTTTTATCATTGATCATATAGCGAAAGGAAACCCCATCATCAAACAGCCGAAACCGAATGACCAGTTCCTTTCCATCTTCATTTTCAAATACAAAGTCCGATTGATTGGAGACTGTTTCATGGGTTAATTTTTTCCCTGATAAAAGTTCATAGGAATCTTTAATGGTTTTTACCTTACCCTGAGAACTAAAGGTCATTTTGTCAATAAAATTCCTGTCATCCAACCGCAAACCCAGCAGGGATTTTTCAATAGCAATTTCACCCCCTAATTTCACCTGGTAAAGGAGAGCGCCATTTTCCAGTATCATTTCTGCTTTGAGATTATTATTCGGGGATTTCACAGTTCCCACAGTTTCTCCATGTAAAACGATTACAAAAACGAAAAACAGTACTAATATCATACGTTTCATTGTCTTTTATTCCTTTATGCTTTTATTAATAATATCAACAATTTCTTTACTTCTAAATTTCGGCAGGTTATCCAGAGTCCATTCGATATCAAACGACAGTGTTTCACCCTTTTGCAGCATTTTCAGATGAGAGAGCAGTTCCATTTCTACAAATTTTGTAGAGATAAAAACTTCCACCGGGCAGCCGTCGTCAGGATAGGTTTCTCCATCAATATAATGAAAAGATTGGGTAAATATTTTATCTTTCCAGACAGCAGACAAAAACCGTTTACTGTCCGTGCCGATCTTCAACGTATCGTCCCTGACATTATCAATGATCATCTTATTGTCGATCAATTCCATTGTCGGTTCAAATTCATCGAGAAAATACTTGATACCACCTTTAAATTTTGAATTTTTGTTGTAGTCCACCACAAACTTTTCCGGCGGCAGCACCTGGGACACATTCCAGATGGTGACCGGCACAACACTATTTTCACCTTCACAGATTACAGTTTGGGCGATTTTAAATTTCTTAGCATTGGGTTCTGTGGTAATTTCACGCACCAGCCGGGTGTGGGAATATGGGCTTACTTCACTGATTATTTTCACACCATTTTCCAGTAATTCATAGTCAAAATTTCCACCGTCAAAGGTTTCATCCGGCGGCCAGCCCCGCTTGATGGTTTTTGGAAAATCCTTCTGTTCCACTGTCCAGACCTTGTCCCCGCCATAGTTGGCCCAGACAGATTTTTTCAGCATTTCTTCTGTATATTCAATATTTTTCCCGAGAAATTTTTCATTATTCCACATAAGATTATCGCCACCGGAAAAGCCGAAAAACATGATTCGACTAATCGAAGGTACAATCACCATCCGCAGGTGATGATTATCAATTTCTATTGCTTCTTCCCAGCCTTTGTACTCCATTACTGAGATATCCACCTGGTTTTCTTTTTCCATATTATATCCCTGGTATGCAAAGAGTCCGATCAGGACTAAAATTAATACAACTATTTTTTTCCATCTCATGTTGCAACCTTCCTCAATTGCTCAATTATTAGACGCGCCACTTTTTTATGTCACTTTGTTGGTAACCAATTCGTATCGCCGTAGCTGTGATCTCATCATTTTTATCTATATTGAATGGTTTTGTGTAAAGAAACCAGTGATTTTTATGATATCCTTTACCATTGATTTGGTAAGCAATGGATGCTCCTTCTGTCGGGGAATCCAGTTTCACCTTACCCTTCAAAAGAGACATTTGCGGCGCCTTTGTCACCGGCTGTTCCAAATCCGGCCAAAAGGATTTTACCATTTCCGATTCACTCATAAAGCCGGTATCACCGATACGGTCCAGCCAGTTTTGCAATTCCTGTCGCAACCGCAATAATTCTTCCTTGTATCGTGGGTCCGCTGCCAGGTTATTTAATTCATAAGGATCCTTGTTAATGTCATAGAGTTCCTCTTCGGCCTTAGTGTCCCGAAACCAATACATCTGGTCTGTATTCAGTTTGCCATCCTGCCGGTATTCCAGCAAGTCCTGCATGGTACCCAACTGTTTTCTGAATTTAATATCCAGGTAAGCCGGCAGATCAGGACGGAAATTTTTGATATACTTAAAATTTTTATCTCTTACGGCCCGGCGCATATCATATTGTCCATCCATACGGTCACGGGCGCCATAAATATATTGTCGCGGATCGGCTTTATATTTTCCGAGAAAAGCTTGCCCGTGCATATATTCCGGCGGTTTGATATTCGCCAGTGATAATATCGTGGCGGGAATATCCACAAAACTGATCATATCATCCACCACTTTGCCGGCCATTTTTCCATCAGGAAATCGCACCAGCATTGGGACGTGCAGGCCGGTGTCACAGAGTTCCCGTTTTCCCCGTGGTAAAGGTCCGCCATGATCGGAATAAAAGACAACAATAGTGTTATCCCATAAGCCATCCTGCTTCAATTGGTCAATCAATTCTCCCACTTCCCGGTCCATTACCGTAATATTGCTGTAGACCCTGGCAATATCACGACGAACTTTATAAGTATCCGGATAATAGGGTGGTACAGTGACATCCTCAGGTTTAACAACCACCGGATCATTGGCCCGGTCCCAGACCTGGGATTCATGAGTGGTCATGTGATTGAATATGGAGAAAAAGGGCATATCATCGGGACGGTTACGCCAGTGAGCGGCATTGCTGCATTCGTCCCAGGCGGTGATGGGATTTTTGAACTGGTAATCGGTTTTTACATTATTGGTACAATAATAGCCATCGCTTCGCAGAAATTCCGAAAAGCATTTAACACCGGCCGGGGGCATGGCTTCATATTTTGGAATGCCTTCCGGGACATGGCTGCTAACGCGCATATGATTGGCGCCAAAACTATTGTGAAACAGGCCGGTGATCAGCGACGCTCTTGCCGGCGCGCAAACCCCTGCATTGGCAAAGACATTGGTAAACCTGACCCCGTCACTAGCTAGTTGATCAAGATTGGGTGTGTACGCGGTTTTGTCGCCATAGCATCCCAGATAAGGACTGATATCTTCTGTGGTGAGACAGAGAATGTTGGGTTTGTCACTTTGATTGGCTACTTTAATAAAGCGTGGAAGAACCATTGCGCCAAGAGCTGTGGTACCGGTTCGTTTCAAAAATTGTCGTCTGTTCATTTTGCACCTCCATCTTTTACACAGCGAATACTGAAAGCGTTTTCCTTGCGATAGTAATTGCCCACATAAATGTCGATATACTTCGGTGGCGCCGGATACCAAAAACCATCCAACTGCGCGAACCAGGCAAACTCCTTATCTCTTTCTGTCGCTGTCCAGAACATGGCCCATTGTCCCAGTCGCCCGAAATTATCCTTGTAAGCGACTCCGGCAGGAATGATGGTCATTCCGGTGACATTGGTGCCGTCCCAGGAAATCTCATCCTGTTTTGACGCTTTGACTTTTTGTGCTGATGAATCTCCGAGGAATTGCTTTAATTGCTGCCACTCCTCCTTCGTGGGAATATGCCAGCCTTCCGGCGCCAGATCGGTATCCTGAATTTCATTCCAGGTGTAGAGGCCGCCATATTTTTCACCTTTTTCAGGATCATTTTCGTAATAGGTTTGTTCGGCAATTCCGTTCTGTTCCTGCTGACAGTTATTTACCACTTTTCCATAATTCAGGTTTTCCGCCATCCAAATTTGGTCACCGATCTGAATGGTTTTGTAAGTTCTCCCGTCCCTTTCATCCACCAGGGTTCCGTATGTCTGATTGCCAACAGGCGGAATATAATTGTTTTTTGACGCTAAAAAGGAGCAGGAAGCCAGCATTACAAGTAAAAATCCGGTTCCAATTAATTTGACTTTTTCAGACATATTATCCCTCATTTTATTTTAACAAATTGAAATTCTATTAATTGATCAAAAGCTGATCTATCACCGGCAAGTTTATCCAATTCCAACCGAAGAGTTTGTGTACCCTTATTGAGATTAATTTCCCCGATCTTTATGATGTCATTTTTATTCACTTTAAAAGGCTGTGATTTGTTGCCGGTTTTCAACTGCATGATAGCATTTGACGGTTGTTTTGATTCATGTTTTATCAGAACCTCATATTTTCCCGCGTTCAATACATTGATTTTATATTCCGCAAAATCACCGGGCTGTGTCCAGTTGTAGGAATAGTTAAAAGCGGTTTTGACAGTGTCACTTTGCCGCTGAGCACCATAGGCCAACACGCGACTGATCTGTTTTCCACCGATCTGAAACACCGGCATTCGAAAAGAATTTTTCTCTTCCGGAATAGACTGCCACCATGTTTTTAGCAATTGCTTTAATTCCCCGGCAATTTCCGGCTTTTCTGTGATGAGATTATGGTTCTGCTGCAGGTCTTTGTCCATATCAAACAAAGCATAGCCGTCAACCAATTCAGCATTAACAGTCCCCGGATTTTTTAGCAACTTATAGTTTTCCTTTTGCACGGAAATGATCTGGTCATCGAATTTCAGCCACTCCTGCTTTTTCTCCGGCGGAATCGGGCGGTACTCATCGTGTACACCTTGGGGCGTCCAGGGTTTGTCAGTGGGAGGCCAGCCGGGACCTGCGTAATTATATGTTATTTTGGGAGGAAGACATGTTGTATTACCAAACAAATATGACTGAATACTTCGTCCGTCCAGGGACTTGAAGTTGTCATGTTTATCGATCCCGGCCAGTTCCACAATAGTCGGAAAGATATCACAAATATCCACCAGCCGATTGATTGTTACCGGCTCGATTTGTCCTTTCCAATAGACGAAAAAGGGTGACTTCACACCATTTTCCCAGATATTTCCTTTATGTCCTTTTAAATTATTAACGTACCGTTGGTCTCGTTCTTCATCAGTGAGCCAGCGATTGATCACTGCCGGGCCATTGTCGCTGAGAAACATCACAACGGTATTTTCCAGTAATCCCATTTGCTCCATGCTTGTCATCAACCGGTGTATCTGGCTGTCCATAAAATCTACCATCCCGTAAAGGGTAGCGAAATTCCGGCTCAGTCCTTTGGCTTTGTATTTTTCCACATAATTTTTAGGTGCGTCCAGGGGCTCATGACAATTCATCAACGGCAGATAGGCGAAAAATGGTTGATTGCGATTGCGCTTCATGAAGTCCAGCGTGTAATCCACAATCACTTCCGATCCCCACTTCTGATGCTGTACCGGTTTGCCATTAAGAAGACCCTCACTGTTGCGATGCTGATAAAGTTTTGCCTTATAGGCTTCATCAAATCCCCGCTGCCAGGGCAGATACCCATCGGTTTGGCCGCTGTGCCATTTTCCCCAAAGTCCGGTGGCATAGCCCTTTTCCTGTAATATTTCCGGGAGCAATGTTTCATTCAATGCGATGTATTCTTTTCCGCCATGAACATGGGAAACGCCGGTACGCAAAAAATGACGACCGGTCAGCAGACTGGCGCGGGATGGGGCGCAAACAGAATTGACATTGAAATTTGTGAATTGCGCCGATTGCTTGGCCAGATTGTCCAAATGGGGCGTTTCCAAAATTCGGTTACCATGAAGTGAAAGATCACTCCAACCCATATCATCCGCCAGAACCAGCACAAAATTGGGTTTCTGTTTCTTTTGGGTACAGGTTGAAAAAATTGACGGCAGCATCAGCATTGCGCTTCCAAGTCCTGCTATTTTACAAAAACGTCGTCGATTCATAGCAAACCTATCATAACATTGGTTGATTGTTTTTGATAAACTCCTTTAATATTTTCGACCAGACCCCGTTCACCGATCCGGCTGTCTTTGGGGTATAAGATCGATTTGACAACCGGCGTAATGTCATTTTTTTACGATGACCCCTTCCGGATGATGCGCCTTCTCCTTGTCCCGTCATCGCGAGCCTGCGACGCGGTCTCGAGCGATCGAAGAGTTCATCCTTTCAATTAACAAGCATCATACGGGACATCGAGATTGCTTCAATCGCTCTGCTCTTTCGCAATGACTTTGCAGAAATAAGGACAGCCCACCCGCCGTAGCAGTCATTGCGAGGAGCGGCTTTAGCCCAACGTGGCAATCTCGATTGTCAATATATAACTGGTTCACAAATTGAATTTGGGAACCCGTTCTCGGTCTACTTTCCTAAAATCTTAAAAATAATATCCAGATGCTTAGCGGCCCGCTGGATTGACATGCCGGGTTTTGCTTTTCCGTCCAGGCAGTCAAGAAAATGTTCTGTAAATGCAAAATTGTCGTCATGGCTGTCAGGAACATCTACTTTCAGGGTTTCCTGCTTTTCATTGCCGGCATCATCCACATAAAACAGCTCCACTTCAGCCGGGTCCCAGGAACAGAACCCAAATCGTAAGCCGCCTTTGGTTCCGTAAATTCGGGTTTCATTGGGAACTTCAAATTGTACACCGGCGCCGCGCTCAAAATAATAGGTCAGGCCGGTATCAAATTTCATGTAAGCCGCCCCATGCTCTTCGATGTCCGATTCCAAATTTTCCGGCAAGGGTTTCAAACCATTTTTTGTAAAAGACTCCAGGGATTGCAATTCCGCTTTGTCATTCAGTAATCCCAGGTGAAACGAAAGGTCATAAACGCCCCAGTCCACAAAAGCGCCGCCGCCGGCCTTTTCGTGCTGATGGGCCCAGGTTCCGGCCGGATTCCATTCGATAAAAGTACCCCTGGAAACAGCATTGTGATGGATATGGTAAACCTCACCAATTTTTCCCGAGTCAATTATTTTTTTCACAAAATCAAATTTCGGCTGCAACCGCGCATGACGGCAGGAACATTCCAAAATCATCAAATCGGGATATTGCGCGGCTATTTTTACCATTTGTTCCATATCGGCGCGATTCGCCGCCAGGGGCTTTTCAATGACAATATGTTTACCGGCTTTGAGCGCTGCTTCAAACATTGCCAGATGCACAAAAGGCGGCGCCGCGATAATCACAGCATCAAGGTCATCATCCTGCAACAATTCTCTGTAATCCGTTGTGCCATTGGCAATGTTATATTTTTGTAGTTTTTTATTGAGTGTTTTCTCCGTCCGGGTGGCGATCCAGGTGACTTCACCACGGCCATCCCTAAGAATATTTTCCAGATGGACATCACCGATCATGCCGGCGCCGATAATGCCGATGTTAAATTTCTTGTCTGCCATTTATTCCTCCGTGCTTAGATTATTTAGTATTTTTTGCAACTTTCAGGTGACAATTGCAGTTGTCACTTACAATCCAGGTATAAACTATTGTTTTCGCAATTCATTTCAAATTTTCAAAAAATAAAAAAGTTGTCCCTTGTGTTATCTTTAGAAGGAGAGAGAAGAAAAACCTGCCGGAACAACTTTTTTATAAAATTCAGTTCCAGTCGATTACTACGCCCATGTACTCTTCTCCCTTATCTCTCAGACCAACATAGGCTTGCGGCGCTTCTTGAGGTGTAATTTTCTGGGTATAAAAGGGTTCGATTTTCAATTTATCTTCATTGATCAGGTTTAAAATAATCTTAGCGTTGCGCTCGATGGAATGTTTGACGAACTCATCCTGCTGAGTGGGAAAGGTAAATTCCAGTGCGCCTTTCAGTTTCAAATTTTGTGGCAGGAGGTGTACTTTCTGGAGGAGGTTTGTCAGATTGGTTTCATATTCGGCACGGGGGCTTCCCAGCAGCACGATCTCACCATTGAAAGCGACAAAATCAGCATATTGCTCGATCAAAGCCGGCACACCGGTAGCATCGATAAAAGTGGAAACACTTTCCCCATTGGTAACCTTGTCAATTTCCTTTTTCAGGTCAACTTTTTTGGAATTAATCGCTGTTTTGATACCGCATTGTTTGGCCACTTTGATCCGTTCGTCAATAATATCTGTTGCAATGACATTAGCGCCCTGCATCCGGGCAAATTGCGCGGCCATATTACCGATCACTCCCAATCCGGTAACCAGGACGTTGTCGCCCAATTCAATTTCGGATACGCGAAGGGAAGTTATCGCAATGATTCCCATATGCACAAATGCCGCATGTTCAGGATCAATGCCTGCCGGCAATTTGACACAGACGCCATGCCAGCGGTCGCGAATATCCAGTTTGAAATATTCCGCGTGATTGGACATTGTGAAAACGAGATCACCGATTTCGAAATCCCTGACCTCATCTCCTTTTTCGATGATCTCTCCGATGGCAGTGTAACCGGGCGTTCCGGGAAAAGGGAACCAACTTTCCAGGCCGGATATACAGGCCAGTTCCGTACCTGCGCTGATATGTGTATATTTATTCTTAACAATGATTTCATAAGGATTATCGATTTTTTCTTTGAATTTGTCAGTGACAAAATTAATATCCCATTCTTTATTCACTAAAATTTTTCTGCAGTCTTTTCGCATAATATATCCTAAACTTTTAATCACTATTTCGTTCTGCAAGTTCTATTTTAATTTTTGTCAGAGTCTCTTCATCCAGCGTGTAAAAGAACAACGCAATCACTGAGATAATGGCTATGATCGCCGGAATAATACTCAATGATAACCGAATACCCAATAGAGCACTGGTTGTCTGCTGTGCATCAGCCACATAGCCAAACAGGGAAAGAATCGCCATAGAGACGGCGCCACCCAGTGAGAAGCCTGCTTTCTGGCTGAATGTGGAAGCCGAATAAACCAGCCCGGTGGCCCGGCGCCCGTTTTTCCAGTCGGAATAATCCGCCGCGTCTGCCAGCATTGACCACAGTAACGGCATGGTGGGCCCTGACGCCAATGAAAAGATGATGTTTAAACCAAATAACAAAATCATATCATCGGGCTGCACAATCATAAACAAAAATGAAGTTATAGCAATGATGATCATTGACCAAATATATAATTTTTTCTTACCCATCTTTTTTTGCAGCCATTTCGTGGGCAGGACACCCAGCAGCACAAAAATGGTCCCCGATACCATGAACCAACTGGCGGCGTTTGCATTACCCACATAATATTTGAAATAATACATGATCACCGCGCTGCGAATGGCGATGTACATCAGGGTGGATATACAGACGATAAACAGAATGATCCAGGGTTTATTGTGCATTAAATCTTTGAGATCATCACGAATCCGGGTCTTCTGATCCGCCGCCGGCCGCACCCGTTCTTTACTGGACAGAAATGCAATCACAAAACAAAGAACACAGATAGCGCCGAAAATTCCCATGGTCATCATGTAGCCTCTCTGTGCGCTGCCTGCGCCCAATTGTCTAACCATTGGAATAACAAGGGCCTGGACACTGATACCGGCGGCATAAGCGAATACAAATTTGTAAGATGAGACACTGGTACGCTCATCCGGGTCCGGTGTGATGACACCGATCATGGAATTATAGGGGATCATCATAGCAGTATAAATCATCATCATTAACCCATAGGTACCGTAAGCCCAAATTAATTTCCCAAGATCACTAAAGTTAGGTGTAATAAACATCAAAACCGTTCCCAATCCGTAAGGCACCGCCATCCAGAGTAAGTAAGGACGAAATTTTCCCCATTTGGTTTCTGTCCGGTCAGCGATCACCCCCATTATCGGGTCATTGATGGCGTCAAAAAGCCTGACAACCAGAAACATGGTTGATACTGCCGCAGCAGAAAGACCAAAAGTATCGGTATAAAATATCGGCAGGAAAAACATCAGGGTCTGCCAGACCACACTACCGGCGTATTCCCCAATACTAAAACCGATTTTTTCTTTGATAGTTAATTTTCCCACGTAATATCCCTTTTCAAAACCATTTATTTTTCGATTGTAATTGTATAACTACCGTCCTTATTGCGCTTGATCTCATCCAGTGTAATAACGCGGGGTGAATTGTACAGTGCTTTGACATCTTCCGGTTCATTGGCTTTGGTCAGCCAGTTGGCCCAGCCCATGAACCAGGTCCATTTCGGTTGTTCTTCCAAAATTTCCGGTGACGGCATTTTGCCCACTTCACCCAGGGAAATAACCTTGCCTTTGCCCAGGGCCAGAAGGTCATCATGATGGCTCTGTTTGTAATCATTGTGATAGACGTCCGCCGCCAGCACGTCCACATAGTCATTGCCGGGATAAAAGAGTTCATAAGCGTAAGCTTCATCATTTTCCTTGTCCCGTGGCGCGTTGGGGTTCCAAACCCAGATCAGGTTGTTGAGGTTGTGATGATTGACCATTCTGTCGTACATCATTTTCCATAATTTCTGAAATCCTTCCGGTCCCCGCTTATTGCACCACCAAAACCAGATTCCGTTCATCTCATGATAAGGACGCCAGAGCACAGGAATATCATTGTCCTGCAATTGCTTCATATAGCGGGAAATTTCATCAACCTGTACTTTCCACTGATCATTGAGTTCTGTACCCGGTGTCGTCAGTTCCTGCCAGTATTCATCGGATTTTCCCGGCTGCCATATCCAGATATCTTTTCCGGTACTGGTGTGGCCAAATTCCGGCGGCGCACTGTGCCACATCAGGGTGATGATATGGCCTTTTTTATAATTTTCTATCGCACCGTCGATCATTGCCTGCCGCGCTTTCCGATGGTCATTCTCCTTGAAATTAAAACTAAAATCAGAACCGATCACCACCGGATATTTTCCAGTCATTTCTTTTACCTGATCGGAAAACTTTCCATCACTCCATTGATAGTTATGGTGGCCGGAAAGAACATACTCGCCTTCAATATCATATAAAAAATTTAAAAGTGCTTTCGCTTCATCAGTCGCCTTTGGATTTACAGGCTCTAATGTGTGTTTTTTATTTCCGCAATGGCTGACAACCATTACCAGTAAAAGTATCAGCAGTAAATTCATTTCCCTCATTGTTCTCTCTCCTTTTAATATAATTTTACAGTAAATTTTCCAAACCCCTGAAATTTAAGGCAGGTCATATTATTCATCAAAGGATCGCCTTCGTGGATCGCATAATATTTGTCAGTGGGACGGCCCACAGCATTGTCCCAGCCGAACCCACGGCTGCCGCTGAAAGGCGTTTCACAGCGGTGATACCGCCCGAACAATCCTTTTTCCTCATCATAGACATAGGTTTCCAGCCAATCCATGGCCTTTTCCAGGTTCAGTAAATATTCGCCGGAAATATAGGTTTTGTCACCGGTTTGTGTCCAGTAAGCAAAAGCCGGCCAGGTGGCGAAAAAGAGGCCGTCCTCTTCCCATTTGGTAATGGGCCCGGCCATCAACTGCCCGAAAAATTCGCCTTCAGGTTCCTCGTAGCTGGTGTTGGGGTTCATGTTAGCGATTCTGACATGATCACCAGCTACTTTAGGCCAACCTGAATAACATAGATGAGATGTATTCATCCCACCATCTCTATACCATAAGAGATAATAAATATATTGATTGGTGGAACGCATAAATCCGCCGTCCTGCATGGAAAGGGCAATGCGCTTATTTTTTTCAAGCAGTTTTTGCATTTCCGAATGGTTTTTTAATTGGAAGTTGCCGGTTTTTAAGGCGGCCGCTACTTTGGTTTCATTACTTTCAATCAGTTGCTGCTTATCAGATTTGGCAATCTCCCGGGCAAGATCATCGATACTTTTACATTCCAGTTCCGATGCAATGACCAGAAACTGCCCCGGCGCCATCTCCGCCCGGCAATAAGTGCTGCGGCCTTTGTCCCGGCCCACCTGGTGCCTGAATGCGCCGTCACCGTCACTGAGGATCGCGGCAAATTTAAAAGTCTTCCCTCTTTCGGCATGACGGACAACAAATTCATTGTCATTATTGGCCAGAATTACATCTTCATTACCAGCCTGAAAATCCACCACGCCGCCTTCATTCTCAAACCAAATCACCATGACCGGCTTGTCAAAAATATTGACAAAATGGATTTTCTGGCCGGTATGATTGATTACCGAATAAAAGGGATCATAGTCGCAGTCCACAAAATCGCCAAATTTCTGGTGCGCCAGGTGAATATCTGTAAACACATTACAATGGTCATCGCGGTTGGAAAAATTCCGGTCCCGGTAATCCAGGGACTTCCAGGCCCGGGGAGAAATCCACAATTGCAGATCGCTCCGGTCCACACAATATTCGATGCGCATACCATAGCGGTTTTGCATCAGAATAAAGGTTTCCGGATACTGCACACCATACTGGGAAGCATTCATGAACAGCAGATTGTTCTGTTGGCTTTTTTCCTGTAAAAATGTATCATGCTGACCGCTTTGGGTATAGTTAAATAAGCACAAAAAGAGAAAAAATAGTAAAAAAGTTTGTAATTTTTTTTGTGTTGCTCTCAAGAATTCCCCCTGATAAAAGACTCCCTCATCTCGCCCGTGTTATACTGTTACGTACTATACTGTAATATATAAAAACAGATCAGACAAAAAAAGGTTATTTTTGGTTTTTTTTAAGGCAATAGAAATGAAGGGATTATATTAATATTTATCATCATTTCTTTTTACTTGATTTTAATAAAACCAGGGCTTAAAGTATGGAAAGTGATAAAATCGGGAAATAGTTGGTGATACTACCATGGATAAAAAGGACAAAATTATCAAAAGGTACAGGAACTTGCTGGTACAAAAAAGATATAGTGACAGTACAATTAAATCCTATTGGGACATAGCAGTTCTAAAATAACAGAGATATATACTCATGGTTCGAAAAGAGCGATTGATAAAATCAACAACCCAATTGATGAATTTTTTAATTGAAGGATACTATAAATGATAAAGAAAATATATAAACAATTGTGTTTATTCTGCCATATTGGTAGAATATATACAATTGTTTTTACACAAACGTTGTGCGAAATACAGAGAAGAGAACGGAAATTAAATGGCAAAAACATAAATTGGGGAAAAAATGAAGAAATTGGTTTTAATGCTAACAATAATAATACTTATCGTTTATGGAAAAGTAAATGGACAAAATAAAGGTGAAAGTCAGACAAATATAAAGTTTAGGCATTCGATTGAAATAAGTCCGCTTTCTCCTCTTTTTAAAATCTATGCTGTACAATACAATTATCTATTATCTGAGCGTAATGAAATAATGTTAGGTTTTGCCTATGCAAATATTAAGTATGATAAAGGTCGTTCTCATGCTCCGACTTTAATTCTTGGATACAGACGATTTTTTATGGAAAGGATTTCATATTGAATATCAATTATGGCCTGCTTATAATGATTACTTTGAAACAACTGAAAAAAAATATTATAGCGGATTTGAATTGTGGAACGAATTTAGAACAGGCTATCAGTTCGATTTCAAGTTAGGAAATATAGGCTTAACAGTAAACCCTCAATTGTTATGCGGTTTTGGTCTTTGGCCAGGTAATAAACCAGATAGTTTCATTGAAACAATGGAGAAGGATCCCGTCTTTATCTATCCGAACTTGTTTATTGGTATAAAATTTTAATTACTTTGGTACATACACACAACATCGTATATAAAACATTTGGCAGTCAGCGGGTTACCATGCGTTTCGGCTCATATCAAAAGTAGTTGTAACTTGACAGGAACGTGCTTCGAAATGCCAAACGTTTCATATACTTACCGTTATACGACATATTACTCAGAGCAGACAAATTTATATATAGGAGAAGTCCCTTTTAATTATATGAATTTAATTAA
>CAZCHS010000023.1:0-34600 GCA_964498725.1 uncultured bacterium
CATTTCAAACACACATCTTCAGTTGACGATTAGTGCTATAAAAACTAATTTAATACTGACATGAATTCGTCAGGACATTGCATTTGTGAAATAATATGCTTAAAAACTAAAGAATCGAACTATAAGATAATAAGCCAATAATGTCAAAGGAAGAGATCATCATTCAGGAATATTATTTGAAGAGATTATTAAAAAAAATGACTATGAATAACCAATCCCGGATCAGATTACCCATACTGTACCTTTTTATTGTAACGCTTACATACGGCCAGATGAACTATCAGGTTACTTCAATTGAATTTGAGGGCAACAAGGTTATCGAAGACCAGCTGCTGTCAAAGCAGATTAATACACGGGATATGAATCTAAAAGAGAAAATCTTTTTCTGGAAAAAGACGCCTGAATTTTCTTCAATGATACTGGAAAACGACCTGGAAAGACTTCAAAGAATATATCAGCGTAATGGGTTTTTAGAAGCTGAGATTTCAAAAGAATTGGCAGTAAATGATAACCGGGAAAAGGTCTCAGTTATCATCAATATCAATGAAGGCCAACCGGTTATTTTAAAGGAAATCATATACCGGGAACATAATCCTGACAGCGAACGCAAGATCATTGCGTCTATTGATAAGGATATTGCACTTCATGAAGGGCAGCGGTTTCAGGATGCAAATATTTATTCAGCCATTGATTATCTGAACCGGAAATACCGGAATAAAGGATATCCCTTTGTAAGGATTGAGAAAGAAGTGGTTGTGAATATGCCGGCCTATGAAGCGACCGTCAGATTTACCATTTATCCCGGAGTAAAAGCAAAAATGGGCAAGGTAATTTTTGAAGGCAATTCGCTGATTTCCCGTTCATTTTTAAAAAAGAAACTCGCCTTTGAGCAAGGTGATGTTTATTCCCAGGAAGCGCTTGAGGAATCGCAACAGGAAATATTTGAAACCGGTTTATTCAATTATGCCATTATTCGGGCAAAGAAAGACAGCATACGCAATGGAAGTTTACCCATTCTTATCAAGGTGAAGGAATTACCTCAATGGTCCTTTGAAGGAGGTGTGGGATATGGCACGGAAGACCGCTACCGGATATCCACGGAATTATTGAAACGCCACTTCTTTGGCGGCGCGCGAAAACTCTTATTGCAGGCGAAACGATCCTATTATCTGCCTGTCAGCCTGGATGTAAAATTAATACAACCCGATCTTTTTAATCGTGAAATAGACTTAGTTCTCAATCCTTTTTTCAGCAGAGAGCGGGAGGAAAGTTATGAAGTCGATCGACTGGGAACAGGCATTACGCTGCAAAAAAAATTATCACCTGAAATATCATCATACCTGACATATTCACTGGAACAAGCTAATCTGCTCGATAAGACCCTGGCCAAAAGTGACAGTATCCTCCTAACAGATCAATTGATTCATAACAAATCAGGAATAACCCTGGGTATAAGTAAAAATTCGACAGATAATATTTTTGAACCGACAAAAGGGTCGCGGCAGGAAGGATATTTCACTTACATGGGGCTGGGGTTTCAATCGAAATACCATTATTATCAACTGGGGATTGAAACACGCCATTATAAACAAGTCAGTCCGGGTAATGTTCTTGCCGGAAGAATTCATACCGGTATCATCAATCCATTGCAGCAGGATCAAAGCACACCGATTGAAGACCGGTATTTAATTGGCGGCGCCTCTTCCCTGCGGGGCTGGGCGAGAAACACTATTTCTCCCAGGAATGAGGAGGGAGAAGCAATTGGTGGTAATATAATGTTTGAAACCAGCGCGGAATTACGGTTTCCGATTTATGACATTCTTTCAGGGACATTGTTTATCGATGCCGGGAATGTATGGCGGGAATTCGAACAATTTGATTTTTCAGATTTATATTATGGCACCGGAATGGGATTAAGAGTGGCCACCCCTATCGGCCCGATACGACTGGATGTGGGCATACCGCTTTTTCAGGAAAATTATAATCCACAGTTTTTTATATCCCTGGGACATGCATTTTAACCTGAATTATTCATGAATTTTCAATCTTTTAAAGGAAAGCGAATAAAATTAACAAGTTAAAAAAAATAATGAAAAGATGAATTGTAAAATTCATAGAATGGTATTCAGGTTAATCCCGATAGTTTCCAACGGAAACGTATCGGCGCGAAGCGGGCATTATTCATATTTTTATGAATAATGTAGGTTAAAAAAAATAGAATGAAGGACATGATAAAAAAAACAGTTAAAATACTAAAATATATTCTAACAGGCATATTGGGTCTGCTGCTCATATTGATATTGCTGATTCATATAGGTGGTCTCAATTCTATTATTAAGCGGGAAATCACAAAACAGGTAAGCAATAACATCCAGGGAGAGTTAACAATAGCGTCCATCAGTGGCAGTTTATTCAATCGCTTTACACTTCATGAGGTTAAGTTGCTTGACGGTGATTCTCTTTTACTAAATGTAAAGTCTGCCCGTGTCAGTTATTCTCTGCCAGCCATTATCAGAAAGAAACTTTTAGTTCATCATCTGGAATTAAACGATATAGAAATTCAGGCCATTCAGCAACAAGACTTCAGCTGGAATCTTTTGAATATCCTCCAACCGGTTCAGGCATCCACAACTGAAAAAGATACCTCTGAAGCAGGATTTTTAAAAAGTATTGATATATCTGATTTAAATATTACTGCTTTGAAGGCTGACATTAGTTCACAAATCCAGCAGGAGACCATTCCCAAAACCATGGAAGGTATGCTGGCATTAAAGTTTTTGATGGAAGGTGATCAGATAGCTGTGAATCTCCAGCAATTTAATCTCCGCTCCTTTAATCCGGATATGGAGATCAGGAATATGAGCGGACTTTTTTCAAAACAGGGAGAAATCTTACAATGGAAAGATTTTATCCTAAAACTGACTGAGACGAATCTAACTTCATCCGGCGCTCTCCCTCTGAACAATCCGCAAAAAGGGAATGCCGGAATCCGGTTTAGCCCCTTAGGTTTATCCGACTTTCATCCCTTCATGACGGAGAACAAACTGTATGGATCGCCGGATATTGAAATCAATTACGGAGAAAATGAAAATAAACAGCGGATTTCTGTTGATATCCTTACAAAAAAGCAAACCCTTCAGATCAACGGTTGGCTGAAAGGACTAAATGATCAGGATTCATATTATTTGAATATCGTAGCAGACCGGTTAAACGGGGCAACCTGGACTGGAAATGAAAATTTAGAAACCTTGATTTCAGGAACCATGGATATCGAAGGTACCGGATTTGATTTTCAGACAAATGCAATGGAATTTAACGGCAAGTATGACACGGTACAGTTCAGCGAATATGCAGCGGATAAATTCAATTTTCAGTTTAATAAGAGGGCCGATACGGGCGAGGGAAAAATAGAGGTGGCAAGTAAGCGCGTTCTCCTATCTTCCCGGTTTACATTAAGTCATCTTTTCGATACCCTGACTTATGACCTGGCCGCCAGTTTAAAAGGGTTCGACATATCCTCATTCATACCTGAATCAAAACTTAATTCCAATCTCAATCTGCTTGTTAATGCCAAAGGCCGTGGAGTTGATTTGAATACGCTTAAAACTGCGGTCAATATTCAATCGTCCCAATCACAGTTGCTGGGCAGGCCAATCGACAATTTTGCAACCAGTTTCAAAATGAATAAAGGCGATTATCTGCTTAAAAAGTTGCATTTGAATACACCCTTTTTCGGTCTTAATGCGGAAGGAAACGGTAATATTGATAATAACAACACCATCCGTTTTCAGTTTGAGCCCTATAACCTGAATCCCCTACTGGAACCTTACGGGATTTCAAATACGCAACTCAGTGGACAACTCAACGGGTCTCTGTCAGGACGTGCTGACTCCCTCAACATGATCGCTGAACTGGCGTTTTCCAAAGCTATTTATGACAGTAGCATAGCAGTTGAAAATTTACGCAGCACCTTCAATTTAAGTCTGATTGATTCTAACTATCATGCCGATCTCAATTTTGGCGGCAGGCGGTTGCGCTATGAAGATATTGATGCAGACAGCCTTTATTTTACCACCAAATTTTCTGAAAATGAGATGGATAATTTCCTTTTCCTGAAATTAAATGATTCCGTACGTACAGATTTCCATTCCCGTATAGAAATGGGAGCGGTTCCCATGTTCTATCTGCAGGACTTTAACCTCCGGTTGAATCAATCGATCTGGCAAGGTGGCAGCGATTCAACTTACTTTGCCCTGGGAAAAGATACCATCCGCATACATCAACTTCAATTAACAAATAGCGCACAGTCCCTGAAGGCTAACGGACGTCTGGCTTTTAGAGGAGAAGAAAATCTTCATATAGAAGTACGGAATCTGGATTTGAAGGACTTTGACTTTATAATGCCTTCCCCTTATGATTTGCAGGGGACATTAACTTCAAATATTTTCGTGCAGGGCACTGCCCAAAATCCAGAATTGAAGGGAAATATTCAGATCTCAAACCCCGGTTCAAAAGAAATCGTCTTCAAGGATTTTCAGTTTGATATGAATTACCAGAATGAATTACTGGCATTGCAGGGCAAACTGGAAGATAACAAAAAACAAGTACTCTATACCGATATAAAGATTCCCTTACATATTTCCTTGCGCGACAGCAATTACCTGCTAAAGGACAGTGATATTTTTCAGGCGGCTCTTCATCTTGACAGCCTGAATATGAAGTTGTTTAATCCCTATCTTGAGTCCTTTGGGCTATATACGGAAGGTTATCTTACGACAAACGCCAATGTATCAAATACCATGGCCTCTCCGGCTGTCGAGGGTGGATTTGTTATCCAGGATGCGAGGGTAAAATCTGATGCCCTGGGTGTCACATATAAAAAAATCAAACTGGATGCCGCATTTTCCAATGAGCGTATAACACTTAATACTCTGAAATTACATTCCGGCGAGGGCTATTTACAGGCCAGTGGCCATGCCGGAATAGATTTACTTGATCAGAAACTGAAAAATCTGGACCTTCAGGTTGCTGCCAGGGATTTTAAAGCCATATCAACAGGAAGAGGAGAGGCTATCATCCGTTCCAACCTTAAACTCAGCGGCCCCTATAATAATGCCCGGATTGACGGCCAGTTGACCATTCTCCGGTCTACGATCAATGCGGATTTAATACTGGCAAAAACCAGAATGAAGTCTGATAATCCCAATCCGCCGCTTCTTATTCAAGCAATGAAAGATACCCTTCACCCTGATTCCGCTGCAACAACGGACAACGGGGATACAATTAATCTGAAAAAAAATATTTTCTATAACAATTTGAGTGGGACTTTTCAAGTGCAGGTGCCGGGTAATACCTGGATCAAGGGAAAGGATATGAATTTTGAGTTAAAAGGTCAATTGCGGGCTGTGAAGGAAGGTCCGCAATTTGATTTATTTGGTGATTTGAATGTCAACCGCGGTTATTATAAAGTTTACGGAAAACGGTTTAGTTTTGATAAAGGAAATCTGACTTTTACGGGAGGCCGGGAAATAAATCCGGTGGTAGATTTTGAAGTAACCTACTCCTTCCGTGATGAAGACAGGAAATTGCGACATTTAACATTACATCTCACAGGGAAAGCATTAAACCCTGATATACGATTTACTATGGATAATACACCTATCGAAGAGAAAGAAGCCGTTGCCTATATTTTGTTTGGCAGACGGCTGGGAAATTTAACAAATCAACAAACCACCACAGTCGAGCAAAGCACAATGAATTTAACCAAAGACATTGCCCTGGGACAAATTTCCAATTTGTTAAAAGACGCGCTCCAGAGTTCTCTTCAGCTGGATGTAGTGGAAATCAGTGGCGGGGATAGTTGGCGATCAGGTAAAGTAACAGTCGGTAAATATATTACCAATGACTTGTATCTTCGTTATGAGCGATCTTTTGCCTTTGATAAGAAAAATAAAATCATTGAGCCGGAAAAGATCGCATTGGAATATCAGATTATCAGGTCATTGTTTATCCAGGCGACCAACCAGCGAGAAAACAGCGGGTTCGATCTGATCTTTAAGAAAACCTGGAAGTAGTGTAATTAGATTGATATTCATTTTACCAGTTCCCAAATATAATGTATCAACCAGTTAAAAAAATTTAAGGTACTCCATGAAAACACTGGTACTCGGTGCCACCGGCGCCACCGGAAAACAATTAATCCGGCAACTGCTGGCCATGAAACAAGACGTCAAGGTGATCATCCGCTCACCGGAAAAATTACCGGAAGATTGGCATAATCATCCGGATCTTACCATAATCAAGGCCGGCATATCCGATATCAACATAGATGAGATGGCGGACTATCTCAGGAATTGTGACGTGGTTGCTTCCTGCCTGGGACACAATCTGAATTTTAAAGGTTTATTCGGAAAACCCAGACGGCTGGTCACTGATGCGGTTTGGTTAATCTGCCAGGCGATACATCAAAACGCCTCAAAACGGCCGGTAAAAGTAATTCTAATGAACACCACCGCCAACCGCAACCGGGATTTGCAGGAAACTTATACTACCGGAGAAAAAATCGTCATGGGGTTGGTACGCTTGCTCTTGCCGCCACAGAAGGACAACGAACAGGCAGCGGAAGTATTACGGTCTGAGATCGGCCATAATGATCCGGATATTGAATGGGTGGCAGTTCGTCCTGACAGTCTGATCAATGAAGATACAGTGACTGATTATAGCATCCACCCCTCCCCAATCCGCAGCCCTATTTTCGATGCCGGTCGAACCAGTCGCATCAATGTGGGTAATTTCATGGCCCGGCTGATTACCGGACAAGAATTATGGCAGCAGTGGAAAGGCCAAATGCCGGTGATCTATAATGAGGAAAACAAACAGGTGTGAGCCTAGTGTTGAAATTTTTTAACTGGTTCCCAAATTGTATTTGGGAACCGGATTTCGGAGCTTCGGACAGATGCGTTCCCAAATGCAATTTGGGAACGAGTGATGGGGTGTATTGTAGAACGAGTGAAATGCAGACTAACTCCTGAATAATGGTTTTCTTCACCAGACTTCCTGTTAAAAAAAATGCATAACCCTCTCTTTTCATATCTCATTGCACTTTGTAATGTGGTTATCAGGGATAGTAACAATTGCTTTTTTTCAATAGTTTGCATACTCTTATGTTAGCAGGCCAATAAATTATGAAGTGAATCCGAAGTATGAGGAGATATTAACATAGGTGATTATCCTAATTTACACAAAATAGGATATTGATTCCGGCAAAAATATAAAATTATTAAAGATAAAAATGAATCAGAAAAAATTTTCAACGATAAGTGTGGATAAATGTTATATTTCATTAACCAATAATACAGATAGATATACCTTCATCTTAACTTTATTTTTTATTATATAAATCGGAGGATTATTTATGCAGAAACAAGACATTAATAATGTGCTAATAGTCGGTAGTTGGGCAAAAGAAGAAATAACCATTGAAAATCTGAAAAGATACGGTGATTATCAGGTATTTGCCTACATCGACACCAATAATCCCGGTATCATCAAATTATCCGATAATTATAAAATAGGTAAATTAAAGGATATCAATAATATTGTGCAATATGCCCGTGATTGCCATGCTGACTTAGTTCTTATCACGACGGCAGCTCCGCTTGAAGCCGGACTGGCTGATGCACTTAAGGATGCAAATATTACAGCCTTTGGACCGGATAAATTGGCGGCCCGGCTGGAATCAAACAAAGCATTCACCCGAAAACTGCTGAGAAAGTATCTGCCCCATGCCGTACCGGAATTCCAGGTTTTCTCAAATGCTGATGAAGCCATTGATTATGCAAAGAGCATGAACTGGCATGTCGCTGTTAAACCAATCGGTTTAACTGATGGACTCGGTGTGCGGGTTTACGGCGAGCAACTTAAAAATGCTGATGAAGTGGCAGAATATATCAACTTTATCATTGACGAAGCTTACTCCGGTTATAATGAAGTGATCATCGAAGAATTGCTGGTCGGCGAAGAGTTTACGCTGCAGTGCCTCGTCAATGACACCTCTTTAGTCAGCACACCTGCTGTACAGGATTTTAAAAAACTGCTTCCCGGCGACAGAGGGCCAAATACAGCCAGCATGGGCTCCTACTCCCATCGCGATCATATGTTGCCTTTTCTGGGGATGGCTGATTATGGGGAAGCTTTTAATATTATCAGAGGTACCCTGAAGGCCTACAAGGAAGAAACCGGCCGCATCTGCTGCGGATTTTTGTACGGCCAGTTTATGGTAACCGATCAGGGCGTCAAACTCATTGAATACAATTTCCGGCCCGGTGATCCGGAATGGATGAATGTCATGCATTTGCTGGAAGAGGATCTGTTGAATGGGATCAGGGCTGTTCTGCAAGGTGAAGAAATGACACTTCGTTTTAGAAAGCAAGCGACGGTTTGTAAATATATTGTTCCGCCTCAGTATCCTAAAAAACTCTATCAATTTTTGGACGTCTCCTATGACAAAAAAATAACGGAACTGACACCGGTGAATTTATATCACAGTTGTGGTATCGATGAAAAAGGACGTATCGCTGTCGGTACTGAACGGGGGCTGGCCTTTCTGGCGTCAGCAAATAAAATCACTCTGGCCCATAAACGAATCGAACGGGTCATCAAACAGGTAAAAGGGTCATTTTTCCATAGAAAAGATATTGGATCAGCCAGACTGCTGCGTTCTAAAATAGATCACATCAATAAGCTAAAAGCTGTAAAAGATAACCCATTAAAACTGAGTACGGCCATTGAAGCGGATTATCTGAAAGTTTATGATCTAGTTCGCCATTGTCCGCCACTTGAAATTTATCCTGCGCATCTCTATAAAATCATAATACGATTCTTTGGAGATAATTGTTATGTGGCCCATAAAGACGGCCAACTGGTCGGTTGGGTGATGGGGTTTATTGCCACCGTTAAACCAGATACATATTTTCTATGGCAAATCGGAATTAATTCGGCTATGCAGGGAACCGGACTCGGTACTAAATTGCTGCAATTTATTGAAAATGATCTGCGGAAGAAAAATTGCCGCCGGATCGAACTGACCATTGATCCTGAAAATATCCCATCCCAGAAATTATTCAATAAAAACGGTTACCGGAATTGCAGCAAGGATGAAGGCGCTCCAACAACCATTGTCAACGGGTTGGAATCCATAATCGATTACTACAATCCCGGTCGTCATTTTATGTTATATGAAAAGACTATCACAGCGCCGCAATGACAAAAGTAAGTCCGGAGTTTAATTTGGAAAGTAGGCTGAAACCCACTGGTGATTTTCTGTATTCATTTGTCCATCGCAATAAATTGTGGTGTTATCCTGATAAACTAAGATCCTATCAATTCTTCCACAACATATTCCATCACTTCTTCCCAACAGTTCACTCGTTCCCCCCTCTGTGTAACCAAAGCTATTTGACATATCTAACAATAATCGTTAATTAATAATCAGTCATAATAACGGAGGAATAAATGTTAACAAAACGCAAACTCGGTCAATCAGGTATTGAAGTTCATCCGATCGGTATCGGCCTGTGGGCCATCGGAGGAAAAACCTGGGGCCCTACCAATGATAAAGAATCTTTGAACACTATCGACCGCGCCCTGGAGCTGGGCATCGACTTTTTTGACACTGCTGATGTCTACGGCGACGGACACAGTGAAGAATTACTGGGCAAAGCCATGGAAGGCCGGCGGGATAAATTCATTGTGGGCACTAAAATAGGCTGGATCGGTTTTGACGGTGACAAAGAAAAATCCGCCTATACATCGCCGGAAAGCGTGATCGAAGGCGTAGAAAATAATTTGAAGCGGTTACGCACGGATTATATTGATTTCCTGCAGTGGCATGTGAATTTCCAGGAACCCACCATGGAAAACTTCATCAAAGGCTGTGAAAAATTAAAAGAACAGGGTAAAATCCGCGGATATGGATTAAGTACCAGTGACTTCTCCTATCTCAAAGCCTTTGCCGGACTCGGCAATCCTGATACCTTGCAGATCGATTACAGTATTCTGAACCGGACTGCCGAAAAAAATATCTTTCCTTTCACCCAAATCAATAATATGGGAACCATCATTCGCGGCGGCCTGGCCATGGGATTGCTGGCCGGAAAATTTGATAAATCCACCACTTTTCCCGATGGTGATTTCCGCAAGGCCTGGATTGAAGACCCGGAACAGAACCGGCAATTCCTGAAAGATTTAAAAACTGTTGAAAAACTTAAAAAGGAGTTTCCTGATGAAAACCTGGCACAACTGGCGATTCGTTTTGTTATCTCCAATCCGGCAGTATCTGTGATTATTGTCGGCGCGAAACGGATATCACAATTGGAAGCCAATTTTAAGGCCGGAGAAAAAGGACTACTGTCTGATCAGGAAATGCAGAAAATCAACAATATTGTCAAACCTACCGGCGGCCGTAAGATCTGGCCGGCATAAAGCCAATAGGATATCCAGCCTTTGACTGAAGGAAACATATCGTCACAAAACAGGTGTTATTTTTATAAATATAATGCAGGTTAAAGATTTTATGTAAACAGATAACACAATATAGATAAAGAACAGGCAGAATACAAGACAGTCCGTAACAGTATTTAAAAAAATCAAAATAATTCGTGCATTTGCCAAAAAATTATCTTATTTTAAGTTCCGCAAACGTTCCCGAAACTTTTGCAGGCTGCGAAAACATGATGATCAAAAGGCAAAGAACACATGGCGAAAACCACCATTACCGACATTGCAAAAAAACTCAATATCTCGACCTCCACGGTCTCACGGGCACTGCGCAATCATCCGGAAGTGAGTGCAAATACCAGAAAATTAGTCAGACAAACCGCCCGGAATATGAATTACCATCCCAACATCATTGCCCAGAGTCTGCAACGGGGCCATTCCAATATTATTGGTGTAATGGTTCCCCAGGTACGGCATGTTTTCTTTGCTGAGATCATGGCCGGTATTTCCGATGTCATGGAAAAGGCCGGCTACAGTGTGCTCATTTGCCAGTCCAATGAAACCTATGAAAACGAGGTGCGCAATGTGGAAACCCTGCTTCAGCAGCGTATCGCCGGATTGCTGGTCTCGATTTCCGAACAAACCAAACAATATGATCATTTCCATCAGGTAATCAATAGCAATGTCCCCCTGGTTTTTTTCGACCGTACTTGTGAAAAAATTCCCGCCTCCGCGGTAACCACTGACGATTTTCAGCCGGCCTGTAATTTGGTTACTTATCTGATCAAAAGAGGCTACAAACGAATCGCGCACCTGGCCGGATACACCAATCTGGAACTGGCAAAAAAACGGTTGGAAGGCTATAAAGCAGCTCTGCGAAACAATGGCATTTCCTACGATCCCGGCTTGGTTTTACAAAAAGGTCTGAATGAAGAGGACGGGCGAAACGGTTTTCGTGAAATATACAATCGACTGCAAATAAAACCCGATGCCATCTTTGCTGTCACTGATCCGGTGGCCTTTGGCGCTTTTCAGGAGATTAAAAAAATAGGGTTAAAAATTCCTGATGATATTGCTTTAGCCGGATTCAGCAATAATCCCACCGGCGCTTTAATTGATCCGCCCCTAACCACAGTTCATCAGCCCGCTTATGAAATTGGCAAAACAGCGGCAGAATTACTACTGGATAAGATCATCAATGACAATACAGAAAATATCAAGAAAATATTACCAACAGAATTAATCATCAGAAAAACAACATAATCGGAGGGGTTTATGGTAGATCAAAATGGAAAAATTACAATTACAGAAAAGTTTGGCTATAGTTTAGGGGATTTTGCATCCAATTTATTCTGGATGACCTTTGTTTTCTTCGGCACCTTTTTCTATACCGATATTTTTGGAATTCCGGCAGCTGCCGTGGGCACAATGTTTTTGGTCACCAAATTGTGGGATTCCATCAATGATCCACTCATGGGAATGATATCCGACAGGACCGATACCAAATGGGGAAAATATCGTCCTTACCTGCTCTGGATTGCGGTTCCCTTCGGTGTTTTCGGGCTGGCTGCCTTTACAACACCCAATCTCAGTATAACCGGGAAGATCATTTACGCGTACATTACTTACACCGCCATGATGATGGCTTACACCGCCATTAATATTCCTTACTCTGCCCTGATGGGCGTACTGACACCTAATTCCGATGACCGGACTTCCATATCATCCTACCGGTTTATTGCGGCTTTTGCCGGCGGTGTCTTTATTCAGGCCCTGACCATTCCGCTGATGAGTTTTTATGGTGGCGGCGCTAATAATGTGGTCAATATTGACATGAATCCCGGCCATGAGATCGTGATCACGGAACAAGGCGCTGGCAATTCCCAGTTGAAAGTCAATTATGAATACACCACCGAGGAAGGCAAAACTAAAAAAGAATACGTAGACAAAATCATTTGGGTCAATACCTCAGAAATTCTGTCAGAACTGGATACTGATGACGGCAATCTCTATTATGAAAAAGGATTTATGCGCAAGTCTGTTACATTGCCGGAACTGTTTCCCGACGTTGATTGGAACGAGGTGGATTACAAAGTCAAATTGATCAATCAGCGCAAAGGTTTCCAGATGACCATGGGGACTTACGCATTGATTGCTGTAATCCTCTTCCTGCTGACATTCAAAATGACCAAAGAGCGCGTTCATCCGCCGGTAAACCAGCAAACCACAGTAGGCAAAGACCTGAAAAACCTGGTGCTCAATGTACCCTGGCTAATTCTTGGTGTTATGTCTTTGTTTACCCTCGCCCAGGTTTGTATTCGCAATGGCGCCATCATGTACTATTTCAAATATTATGTGGGTAATACTGCTATCGCCACGCCTTTTATGGTGGTGGGAACAGCTTTTAACTTAGTCGGTGTCTTATGCACGGCCTGGTTAGTTAAATTTTTCCGCAGCAAAAAGATCGTTTATGCCATTTCCCTGATCGGAACCGGTTTAACTTTCTTACTCTATTTTTTCATTCAACCTAACCAAATTGTATTAATGTTCGCCTTGCAGGTTGTGGGCGGATTTCTAAGCGGTCCGCAATCGCCGATCGTCTGGGCCATGTATGCGGACACAGCGGATTATTCGGAATGGCGCACCGGCACGAGAGCGACGGGACTGTTCTTTTCCGCGGCCACTTTTGCCCAGAAAATGGGCTGGACCATTGGCGGCGCCCTGTCCGGGTGGCTGTTGGCTTACTTTGGCTTCAAAGCCAATATTGTCCAATCCCAGGAAACTATCGGTGGAATTATTCTGCTGATGAGCGTAATTCCCGCCGTGGCTTCCATAATCGCCGGTTCCATGGTTTATTTTTATAAGTTGGACAACGAATTCATGCACAAAATAGAAACGGATCTGAAAAACCGCAGAAAAGAGGCCGGTAATGAATTCGCTGCTGAAACTGCTTAATAAAAGGAAAATCAATGAAATTCGGACATTTTGATAATACCAATAAAGAATATGTGATTGACCGCCCGGACACCCCAAAATCCTGGAGTAATTACCTGGGCTCAACAGAATACGGCGCGATCATCACCAATAATGCCGGGGGCTACAGCTTTTACAAATCAGCCGCCCAGGGCCGGTTTACCCGCCTGGTATTCAATAATACCCCCATAGACCAGCCGGGCCGCAACATTTATATTCGTGATATGGAAACCGGCGATTACTGGACCAATGCCTGGCAACCGGTCGGTAAACCTCTGAAGCAATATAAGTCTGTTTGTCGTCATGGTACCGGTTATACTATTATCACATCTGAATATTCAAATATCCAGTCAGACACCTGCTATTTTGTACCATTGGGAAAAAATTATGAATGCTGGCAGGTTAAACTAACTAATTACGGTGACCAAAAACGCAAACTGCGATTGTTTACTTATGTGGAATATACCGGACACTGGATTCAGCAAAATGACCTGCTCAATCTCCAATATTCTCAATACACAATGACCATGGCAGTAAAAAATGGAATTATCGACCATGGAGTCAATGCCTATCTGCCCTACCATCCCGAGGATTTTACCATCGGTGATTCCTCCCGCCATTCCTTCCTGGGAATTATTGGCGCAAAGCCCACCGGTTTTGACACTGACAAAGACCGTTTCCTCGGTACTTACAATAGCTATAACAATCCGGCGGTGGTGGAAAAGGGCAATTGTACTAATTCCTTAGCTGTGAGTGGAAATGGCTGCGGTGTCCAGCAAATCGATATAAAATTAGCGCCCGGTGAAAGCAAAGAATTCACTGTAGTCATGGGTATCGGCAAAGCTGATCTGGAAAGCAAAAAAGCCATTGAAAACTTGAAACCACCCGGCAAAATTGATGAGGAATTTCAAAAAGTACGGGACTACTGGCACCAGCGAATTTCCGCGCTTCAGGCGGACACACCGGATCCGGACCTGAATAATATGCTGCAAGTCTGGAACCCATATAATTCATTGATCACCTATGCCTGGTCACGGGCCGCCAGTTTGATTTACAGTGGCACGCGGGACGGGTTGGGCTATCGCGATACTTTACAGGATATTTTAGGTGTTCTGCATAATATTCCAGGGGAAGCCGGTGAGCGGTTGAAACTGATGATCACCGGTCAGGTCTCCACCGGAGGCGCCATGCCGGTTGTGAAGCCTTTTAGCCACAATCCCGGGAAAGAAAAAGCGCCTGCCGAAGAAGAGTATCGCTCCGATGACTGCATGTGGCTGTTCAATACGATTCCAGCTTATGTCAGGGAAACCGGCAATATCGATTTTTACAATGAAGTGCTGCCTTATGCTGATCAAGGCGAAGATACAGTTCTCGGCCATTTAAGACGGGCGATGGAATTTAATTTAGATAGAAGCGGCGCGCATAATTTGCCCTGCGGATTGTTAGCCGACTGGAATGATTGTCTGCAATTGGGACAAAAGGGTGAAACAGTATTTGTGGCTATGCAATTACGCTATGCTCTGAAAACCTACATCGAAATCTGTGAACTGCTGAATAAACCGGAAGAAATCGATTGGGCCGGCCAGCATCTGGAAACATTAGACAAAAATATCGATAAATATGCCTGGGACGGTGAGTATTATTTACGCGCCTATCGTGATGACGGAATGAAATTTGGTTCCCACGAAAGTGAGGAAGGCCAATTATGGCTCAATCCCCAATCCTGGGCAGTATTCAGCGGCCATGCCAGCAAAGAAAAGGCCAAAAAGGCCATGAATTCGGTCAACGACCGGCTGGCTTCCAAACACGGCATTGTAGTTTGTGAACCCTATGAATTTGCTGATCCTTCGGTGATCAAAGCAACCTTATTCCCCAAAGGCGCCAAGGAAAACGGATCAATTTTTTGTCACACCCAGGGTTGGGCGATCATTGCAGAGACTTTACTCGGTAAAGGCAATCGCGCCTATGAATACCTGAAAGCCTATTTGCCGGCGGCGTACAATGACAACGCCGAAATCCGTGAAATTGAGCCTTATGTCTATTGTCAATCTACCTTTAGTCAACACCATTCAAGATTTGGTGCGTCCAGGCTGCCCTGGCTCAGTGGCACCGCATCATGGTCCTATTATTCCACGATAACCTATGTTCTGGGAATTCAGCCGGAATATGACGGATTGACCATTGATCCCTGCATTCCTGAGCACTGGCCGGGCTTCACGGCCAGACGAAAATTCCGGGACAAAATTTTAAATATCGAGGTGCAGAACCCGGACAATGTTCAAAAAGGAATTAAAGAATTGCTCCTCAATGACGAAAAACTGGCAACCAATTTTATTCCGGAAAAACTGATGAAAGATGAAAATAATCTCATCGCCATTATGGGATAAAACTATTATTAATAGAAAGGTAACTCATGAAAAAATTTATTTTAATATTGTTCGTAATTATTAACTCATTAGTAGCGCAGGTGGCCATTAATCAGGTCGGCTATCTTCCTCAGTCAAAAAAATCAACCTACTTCAATGCTGAAGTAAATTCCTTTAAAATTGTTGATGCGGAAACCGGAAAGGAAGTCTTTTCTGCTGATTGTAAATTGTGGAAAAGAGATGATCCCGCTTCGGGAGAAACAGTCTACCGCGGTGACTTTTCGCAATTTTCCAAGCAAGGCACTTATTATATTATCGGTAATAACGGACAGAAGTCGGCCCCTTTCACAATTGCTTCCGAAGTCTATGATGACCTTTACCAAAAATCCGTAAAGTCCTTTTACATTCAGCGCTGCGGTGTGGCCCTGAATGAAAAATACGCCGGAAAATTTGCCCATCCACTCTGTCACACTCAGGACGGAATTTATCATAGCTCCGCCGGAAAAACCGGTCATAAAGATGTCACCGGCGGCTGGCATGATGCCGGTGATTATGGTAAATATATTGTCAATGGCGCTTATTCCGTGGGCGTAATGCTCATGGGTTATGAACTGTATCCTGACGGATTCAGCAGTGATGACCTGAATATTCCTGAAAGCGGAAATGGCGTTCCCGATTACCTGGATGAATGCCGGTTTGAATTGGAATGGTTTCTCACCATGCAGGACGAAGACGGAGGTTTGTATCATAAAGTCACTGCCGCCAATTTTTCCGCCATGGACACAAAACCTCAAAATCACCAGGATGACCGTCTTATCATACAAAAGTCATCAACCGCCACAGCTGATTTTGCGGCGGTTATGGCAAAAGCCGCGCGAATTTACCGGCAATATGATGAGGATTTCAGTAAAGCCTGCCTAACAGCCGCATTAGAGGCCTGGACTTATCTGGAAAACAATCCAAAAATAGTTCCCAAAGGCGGTTACCGAAATCCCCGGGGCATCAGTACCGGCGCCTATGGCGACAACAATGATCTGGACGAAAGACTCTGGGCGGCGGTTGAACTCTATATCACTTTGGGCGATGAAAAATTTAACCGCTTCTACCGGGATAATATTGGCAGTTCTCCGGAATTTGACGAATTGTTTTCCTGGAATTCGGTACAGAATTTAGCTCATATAAATTACCTGCTGCTAACAGACAATGCCAATGCTGAAGAAACAAAAGCCACCATCAAAAAGTCCTTTCGAAAATATTGTGAAACGTTAAAGACCAAATGCAATAATAGCGGATACCGCGTCTTACTGGATGCCGGCGATTATCAGTGGGGCTCCTGTCAGATGGCGCTTAATTCCGGGTTTATGATGCTCGTGGGAGCGGAGATTTTTAATGAAAAAGAATATCACACTGTTGCTATGGATCAATTGCATTTTAACCTGGGAGTAAACGCATTACACACTAGCTTTGTCACAGGATTCGGAACCCAATATCCCAAAAGTGTCCATAACCGGATTTGTTCACTCACTGATGACTGGTCAATCTTCCCGGGCTTTCTGGTCGGCGGCCCCAATGAAAACCTTCAGGATCCGGCCCTTCAGAAGGCCTTTGATAAAAAAACACCTCCTGCAAAATGTTACGTAGATGTAATGGAGAGTTACGCCTCCAATGAAACCTGTATCAACTGGAATGCGATCCTGGTGGTTTATGCGGGATATTTAAAAGGATTAGAATATTAACCGCTGAGTTCGCTGAGCACGCAGAGATTTACTGAGATTATATATCAAAACTCTCTGCGCTCTTTGCGTTCTCTGCGGTTACTAATTATCAACACTACCAAAAAATGCTTTAGGAGAATAAAATGAAATACGGATATTTTGATGATAAGAACAAAGAATATGTGATCACCCGACCGGACACGCCGATTCCCTGGATCAACTACCTGGGCAGCGAGGATTTTTTCGGCATCATTTCCAATACTGCCGGCGGGTATTCCTTTTTCCAGGATGCGAAACTGCGCCGACTCACCCGCTACCGCTACAATTCAATTCCAATGGATAATAACGGCCGCTATCTCTATATTCAGGATGGTGATGAAAAATGGACACCCATGTGGAAACCCATGCGCGTTGATCTGGATCACTACGAATGCCGTCATGGCTTAGGCTATACCACCATTACCGCCCGGAAAAATGATGTAGAAGTCATGACCACATTTTTTGTTCCTCTAGGCTACCGTCATGAAGTATGGATGGTCAGTGTGAAAAATCTCAGTGACAAACCGAAAAATCTCCGTCTTTGGAGTTTTGTGGAATGGTGTCTCTGGGACGCCATGGACGATATGACCAATTTTCAGCGGAATTTCAATATCGGCGAAGTGGAAGTGGAAGACTCAACTATTTTTCATAAAACCGAATACCGGGAACGCCGCAACCATTACGCCTATTTTTCTGTGAATCGCGAAATTTCCGGATATGATACCAACCGGGATGATTTTATCGGCATGTACAGTGGTTTGGAAATGCCCAATGTGGTCAAAGAGGGCGTTGCGAAAAATAGTGTTGCTCACGGTTGGGCACCTATCGGATCACATCAATTGGACTTAAACATTCCTGCCGGTGGCGAAGAAAAAATGACTTTTTTGCTGGGCTATGCAGAAAATGATAAAGACAAAAAATTTACCGCACCTAATGTCATTCGCAAAGATGAATTCAATACAATCAAATCGAAATTTGAGGACAATACTGCAGCGGAAAAAGCCTTTACTGATCTGAAATTGCAATGGGAAGAGTGGCTCTCAGTCTACCAGGCTGAAACCAGTGATGTTGAGGTCAATCGCTCTGTCAATATCTGGAACCAGTATCAATGTATGGCCACGCTGAATTTCTCCCGCTCAACCTCCTTTTTTGAGTCGGGTATCGGCCGCGGTATGGGTTACCGGGATTCCAACCAGGATGTGCTGGGTTATGTGCATTATCAACCGGAACGCGCCAGGCAGAGAATCCTCGATATCGCATCAACTCAACAGTCCAACGGAACCTGCTTCCACCAGTATCAACCTCTGACCAAAAAGGGAAATTCCGACATTGGTGGCGGTTTCATGGATGACCATCTCTGGCTGATTCTGTCCACCACAGCTTATCTGAAAGAGACCGGCGACCTTTCCATTCTTGACGAAAAAATCGGCTATGCTGATCTGGATGACAAGTCTGCAACATTGATGGATCATCTGGAACTTTCCATCGATTTTACGATACAAAATCTCGGCCCTCACGGATTGCCTTTGATCGGACATGCAGACTGGAATGATTGTCTCAATCTCAATTGCTACTCTGACACTCCCGGAGAAAGTTTTCAAACAGCGGAAAGTGACGGTGACAGCCAGACTGCAGAATCGGTCATGATTGCCGGCTTGTTCTGTCGCGCCTGTGATGATATGGAAGCTATTTACAAGGTACTAAAAAAAGAGGATTTGGCTAAAGCAACTGCTGAAAAAGCGGCAGCTATGCGCCAGACTATTTATAAACACGGCTGGGATGGTGACTGGTTCAAGCGCGCCTATGATGCCAATGGCCATGTCATCGGTTCAAAAGTCTGTGATGAAGGCCAGATATTTATCGAACCCCAGGGCTGGTGTATTTTGGGACGCGCCGGTCTGGAAAATGGCTACGCGAAAAAAGCCCTGGACAGCGTGAAAGAACGATTGTTCGAACCCAATGGCATTAAACTTCATCAGCCGGCTTATCAGTCTTATCATTTGAATCTCGGAGAAATCAGTTCTTACCCGCCGGGCCATAAGGAAAACGCCGGCATTTTTACCCACAACAATACCTGGGTTCAGGTAGCGGAAACCATGGTGGGCAACGGTGACCGGGCCATGGAATATTACAAATCCATTCTGCCCTCCACCAAACAGGAACAGATCGACATTTATAAAGCCGAACCCTATGTGTACAGCCAGGTAACTGCCGGCAAGGATTCCCCCAAACAAGGGGAAGGCAAGAACTCCTGGTTAACGGGAACAGCAGCGTGGTCTTTTGTTGCAATATCACAAGCCATTCTCGGTGTACAACCGGAATTTGACGGGCTAAAAATCGATCCCTGTATTCCAAAAGAGTGGAAGGAATTTAAGGTCACCCGAAAATTCCGTAATGCGACATATGAAATCACGGTCACCAATCCAAATAATATTTCCAAAGGCGTGAAGTCAGTAACTGTCGATGGCAAAGCAATAAATGGTAATATTCTACCGATTTTTGGGGATGATAAGGTGCACCAAGTGGCAGTGGTTTTAGGATAATATAACTTCCGAGGTCTAACAGACCTGGGAAGTTTAACCTGCAGTTAAAAACAAATCACTTTGTCAATAAGATAATTAATCCTCCCGGGTCTTTCAGACCCCGGAGGATGCTTCTATAATATCTTTAAGTATTATTTTCACCTTATCCAACTCATAAGATGATGAATAGGCCATCAGTTTTCGCGACAAATATAGTATTCTGTTATCATTATGCTCTTTACCGAGATTCAGTAACCTTTCCCCAAAATCTATAATATCATGAAGGAACATATTTTCTTCAAGTTCCTTAATTTGTGGTATAAAATCTTCTGTCAGTATTTTTACAAGCGCGGGATTTAGTTTATCATTAATTGGGTTATTATCTTCTTGATTCAGATTGACGTTCACTATTTTATGCTTCGTAATATTTTTTTCTTTCAACTCTTTTTCTGGTGGTACAGCAATTTCTTTGAAAATTATTTTAAATTTACTACCCCTGCCCTTCTCACTGTCAACCTGGATTTCTCCATTCATCAGTTCGGTAATATTTTTTACCAGAGCAAGTCCTAGCCCTGTGCCATCATGTTTTCGCGTATCTTTGCCATCTTTTTGCCAAAATGAATCAAATAAATACTTATAATCTTTTTTGTCAATTCCAATTCCTGTATCTTCAACAGTAATAATCAGGCTGGTTTTATTTCCGGAACTTTTTTTATTTACTTCAAAAACAAGTTTTACATCACCTTCATTAGTAAATTTAATCGCATTTTCTATAAGATTTGCTACCAGTTGTTTTAGTCTAAAATCATCCAAAATTAAAAAATCAATACCATTATTATTTAATTTAAAAATTGATTTCAATCCTTTATCTTTAATGGATTGTTGATACAGAATTTTTAAATCATAAAATACTTTCTCAATATCCACGATCTGATTTTTAATGACTAATTTTTTGGCCTCAATTTTTGATAGGTCCAAAATTTTATTTATCAAGGACAACAAAGCATGGCTTGACTCGGTAATGCCTTTCATGTATTCATAGTCTTCATCAGAATCAACATTATCAGTCATAATCTCAGAAAATCCGACAATTGCATTTAATGGCGTACGGATTTCATGGCTGATTTTAGATAAAAATTCGGTTTTTGCAGCATTTGCCGCTTCTGCTTTTGATATGGCTTCCCGTAATTCGGTTTCCACCTGGATTTTTTGTTTGATTTCATTATGTAATTTTATATTTGTCTTCAATAGTTGCTCTTTTTTACTGACCAGTCTGGTAGCCAATTTATCCTGCTCCTGCATGGAAAGTTTAAGTCCACGCAATACAATTCCATTAACTATTGTGATAACAGTATTTAAAAATAAAAAATTAATAGAGATTGTTATCCATGCAACAATATCATATTCTGCAATAGGTAAGCGGGGAAATATTTTTAAATAAATAAGAAAAACACCTATAATTACAAAAGATACTCCATTAATGATCAATGCACGAACACCTTTTTTAAGGCCTTTGAGTATGACTGTAATAATTGGGAAAGTAAACAACCAACTATAGCCAGCTCCTATTTTTCCCAGAGCAATTAGCAGCACAACCCCCACTAAGAAAAAGATAAAACATATAGCAGTGTTTTTAAATGCATAGGATACTCGATTGTTTAGCAAAATAATAACTGCAGAAAAGTATAGTAAAATATCGAAAACTGCGACAAAAATATTTTTACCGGGAATACAGGCTGAAACACTAACAACCAATGCAATAAAACCAAGAATAATTACTGCAATACCAATTGCGGCATATATTCTCTCCCGCCAATAATCTATGTTATGAGCTTTTCTCCTTCTTTTGCCAACTATCTTGTCATATAAAAAAGAGATAACCTTATGTAATAATTTATTTTCCATTCATAAAAACCTAGAACAATTTGTTGATTTAAGCAATATGTTTTTTAAAAAAGAAGCAACTATGATTTTCTTAATCAACTGGTTTTAGACCAAATTTATTATCAATTTGATAACAATTTTTATTATATTAATAAAAGATGGTTACCCATACCAATAGTTTAATATTTCTTTTTATTTTTTTCCGACGACAAATAACTATAAATTTATATTTTTAAAAATTATTTTCTGGCACATAGTGTGCTGTACAGGTATGTTCTATTATATTTAAGGGAATCATGAAAATATTTGTGGTTTTAGGCATAATTTAAACCTCCGAAGTTTTGAAAACTTCGGAGGTTTGAAACTAATGTTCAGAGCAAAAACTTTTGATACTACCACAAGGGTAAATAGGAGGAAAAATATGGAAAAACTTATCTTATCATTTTTAGTTTTAGCATTGGGAATGAATCTGTTCGCCAATGACTTCAAAATTAAGCGTGGTGTCAATGTCAGTCATTGGCTGTCACAAACAAATATTCGCGGCAAAGAGCGCGAAAAATATGTGACTGAAGACGATTTCAAACAGATCAAAGCCATGGGATTTGATCATGTCCGTCTTCCCGTCGACGAAGAGCAATTCTGGACAGAGAATGGACAGCGGGAAAAAGATGCCTTCAAACTATTGGACAAGGCCATAAAATGGTGCTTAAAATATGACCTGAAAGTGATTGTGGACCTGCATACCTTACGGTCCCATCATTTCAATATTCCCGACAGCAGAACACTTTGGGAAGAAGAAGGTGCACAAAAGGATTTCATCAACTTCTGGCGACAATTATCGGAAAAACTAAAAAAATACCCAAATAACATGGTAGCCTATGAAATGATGAATGAAGCGGTTTCTGACAATCCTGAGGACTGGAATAAACTGATCAACTGGGCAATTTCAGAAGTTCGCAAACTGGAACCCGAACGCACTATTGTTATGGGATCGGTGAACTGGCAGCAGGCCGGTACATTTCCGGATCTTTGTGTACCGGAAGGTGATAAAAATATCATCCTGAGTTTTCACTCCTACACGCCCTTGCCCTTTACTCATTGGAAAGCACCCTGGACCGGCTGGGCTGATTATGACGGGTCGGTGCAGTATCCCGGTGAAGTGGTTCCGGTGGAGAACCTCTCCGACTATGATCAGGAAACCGTCGCTGCAATGAAGAATTTCTTTGGCAGGTACAATAAAGAATCTTTTGTGAATGAATTCAAACCCGCCATCGAAAAAGCGAAAGAACTGGGACTCCCCCTCTATTGTGGTGAATTTGGTTGTTTTCCCACCACCTCCATGAAAATGCGCCAGCAATGGTATCATGATATTATAGAAGTATTCAATGAAAATGGTATTGCCTGGGCCCACTGGAACTGGAAAAATGATTTTCCGTTGGTGGATCAAGAAACGCTGGAACCAATTTCAAAAATTACCAATATCCTTCTTCCCCAGGAATAATTTTCTTACCCCTGTAGAGCTACAAGGGTTAAACGTAACAATCAGAAAGGAACCCCATGATATCAATAAAAGGAAAAACCGCCCTGGTCACCGGCTCCAGCCGTGGCATCGGTCAGCAAATCGCACTTGGATTAGCACAACTGGGCTGCAATATCATACTACACGGTAGAACAAAAAAAAGTTGTTTCGAGTCTCGACAATTACTACAAAAATATTCCATTGAAACATTTATTGTTTCCGGAGAATTATCCGACGAGAAACAAGTCCAGCATCTGATACAGCAGATAAAAAAACTGAACAAACCGGTAGATATTCTCTATAACAATGCCGCTATCATGACCGAATACCGGCCGGATTACTGGCAACACACCTGGGAAGATTGGCTGGAAAGTTTTAAAGTGAATGTCATCGCAATGTACAGATTGTGCCGGGCTTTTGTGCCGTCTATGGTTGAGCGAAATTTTGGCCGCGTTATCAACCTAACCTCCGGCATTATGCATCAGCCGGAACTGGCACCCTATGGCGCGTCCAAATGGGCTGTCAATAAATTAACCGATGATCTGGCCGGCAAAGTCAATGATACCAATGTGCGGATCAACACCCTTGATCCGGGCTGGTGCAAAACTGACCTCGGCGGCCCCAATGCGGATCATGTGGTGCAAGCAGTGTTGCCCGGCGCATTGGCCCCGGCGCTGGTGGACAATAACGGAAAAAATGGCGCGGAATTTTCTGCTATCCATCATGACCTCGACCCTGATTTGTTGAAAAAGTTGGAATGAACACTAAAATCTTACCGTATTTATTTTTAATTTTGTTCTATCCATGTTTGGAAGCCTGCTGAAGCAGACTAAAACAATATGGCCTCTTGATCAGAGGGCATATTGAAACATGGTGTTAGTCTTAGGGTTATTTAAAAAATTTTAAGAATAACCCACAACTATTGTCGCATTAATAACCTCGCAGTTTGAAATACCGATGTATCAGGATAAGTAATATGAAAAAAATAATAGTGAATAATCGACAAAGATTTACAATCCTCAAAACTCTCCTATCAGAAACTTCCAGACTCGATGATAAAAGCCTCAAAATTCTCCACAACTGCGGCGCCCAATGCGCACAATCCTCCCAATTGCTGGCAGGTGCTCAAAAAATAAGCGAAAAATTTCCACCGGACACTGATCCCGAACAATTATTTCAAGCTTTCAAATCCCGGTATTACAACTACCCTAACTTCACAAAAGAGGGCAATACAATCACCTTGATCTTTGAAGAATGTACCTGTCCGTTGGTAAAACAAGGCGCTGACAATCCATTGCTATGCCATTGCACCGTGGGGTATTCACATAAAATTTTTGAAACACTATTTAATCAGCCGGTAAAGATAAAATTGTTAAAATCAATTTTACGTGGGGATGATGCTTGTCATCAGGAGATAATCTTATAATAGAAAACGACTCCCTTACAGGTTTGCATTTACCACAATATTTCAGTCCGTAACGTCATTATTCCACCAAATCAACGAATGATCCATCACCCATTGTGTAATTTACTGTAAAATTCAGAATAGTGGCGGATTTCTATAATTGCTCAACAATGACATTTAACTTCATATATTACATCCTTTTTTTTAAATTAGCGGGCAGTAAATGACAAATATCTGAATTTTCGGAAGTAATATTAGCCGTGCAGGGACTCAGATAAAAAGTAATAATCAAATCAAAAAACAGAAAATTTAATCCCATGAAAATAGAGCTATCAAATAACATAAAAAAAGCAGCCAAGTTTATCCAAGATGGTAAACTGGTAGGATTTCCAACAGAAACAGTTTACGGTCTGGGCGCAAACGCCTTAGACCCTATTGCAGTGGCAAAAATTTTTGAACTCAAAGAACGTCCTTCCTTCGATCCCCTGATTGTCCATATCGCGGATCTGCAGGATTTAGAAAAACTTGTTTTGAAACATGATGAGAGAGTATACAAATTAGCTGAAAAATTCTGGCCGGGTCCTTTGACTATGATCTTACCTAAAAACAGCAAAGTTCCTGATATTGTTACCTCCGGCCTGCCGACAGTCGGTCTCCGTATGCCGGGTAATGAGATTGCGCTGGAATTGATCAAAAGATCAGCCTGTCCGATCGCCGCGCCCAGTGCTAATAAGTTTGGTCGAATCAGTCCGACCACAGCCGCCCACGTCAGAAAACAACTACCAGAAATCGATTTCATTCTTGATGGCGGCAAAACCAAAGTCGGTATTGAATCCACAATTATTAAATTGACGGAAAATGGTTTTCAAATTCTACGCAGTGGCGTAATTACAGAGGAAGAAATTGAAGCGGTTATTCCTATTGACAACACTAGCAAAATCAAAAAAAAATCGGCGCCGGGAATGATGAAATCTCATTACAGTCCTGAAAAAAAAATATTGATCATTGACAGGAATAATCCTTTGACCATTGATAAAAGTAAGGCCGGGCTTATTTCCTTTTCAGGTGAATTGGAAAAGGGCTATAAAAAAGTGATCCGGGTATCTGAGAATAATGATTTAAAAGATTATGCCGCGAACATCTTCGAAGCAATGCATTCTTTTGAAGATGATGATAACATCGACATCATTATCGCTGAAGCGGTTCCTGAAACCGGTGTGGGAAAAGCAATTATGGAGCGATTGCGAAAAGCTGAATTTAACTGGCGTCAAAAGTAGGTTTAACTGCATTATTCATAAAATTTTACAACTTATTTTCACTTTTCGAAGTCAATTTTGAGATCAGGATATAATTTTTTGATACAGTCCGGACAAATGCCGTGGGAAAATCTTAAGTCAGGATAGCGCCGGCTAAAATATTTAGCCGGTTTAACCCAGGGATGGCCTTCTATATCCTGGTCTTTGATATTATTACATGCGGCACATATGGAAATGAATCCGGCCAGGTGTTTGCCTTCCCGTGCCTCTTTTTCCAGAGTTTTAAATATTTCTTTCTGCCGGGTGATGTCCCGGAAAATACCATGAGTGCCGATTATTTTATCATTCATGTCCCGAATTACTTTTCCCGAATAGGAAACATCAATCAAATCACCGTTTTTCTTTACCATTTTAAATTCAATATCCTGAAATTTCCCGGTCTTTATAAATTCCCTTGACAACTCGTCATATTTTGGTTTTTCCTGATCTTCCAGAAAATTCCGGAATTCTTTGCCGATCACCTCGTCACTATCATATCCTAATGTATTTTTCCAGGCCTGATTGACATTAAGAATCACACCCTCAGCATCCAGCGACTGATAGCCAACAGGAGCATTATTAAATAATTGCCGGTAATATTCTTCCCGTTTGTTAATTTCCCGGTTAACATTATCGAGTTTTTCATTTTGAGCAGTAATAATTTCATAGCGCCGGGCATTGGCGACAGCCAGACCGCAAACTTTGGTTAAAAAGAGCGCCAGGTTCAGATAATGGTCTTTATATTGGGGGAAAGCCACAGAGTCAACACTGATGACTCCGAGAAGTTCATTATTAAAATTAATTTGCAAAAGAAATCCTTTACCGGAAGATTGCCATTTATAGTCTTTTTCAAGAGATGATAGCCTGTTCTTGATGGCAGAATCTTTGACAATTTCACCATTCTTATTGTATAATTTCTCCGGTTTTGATGCTTCATACCTGAGATAATATAATTCCTCCGGCGCAAATAACATGGTAAAGGTGTTTAAAATATTTTCGATGACTGCTTTTTCATTTAAATTGCGGGCCAGCAGCTGCACCAGGTCCATAGACATGGCATAGTCAGCAAGTTGCCGAAGGTCAACCGGTGCTGATGTTTTTTCGGTGAAAGGATAATTACCAGCCTCCAAAGTTTCCCGGATAATGGCCTGTAGCCGGCGGGTATCCAGAGTAATTTTTTCTGCCGGTCGATCAATGTATTGTGTGAATTCCTGCAAATTTTTATCACTTTGGGAATCAATTCCGGTATCCAATAACAGAATGTATTTACAGGACTCACGGAAAAATTCCCGTGCGGTTTTTCTGTCAAACTGCCAGTCTTTTAAATGTTTTTCCCAATCTGTCAGCCAGCCTGAATTGGTAATATAAGCACCTTTGCGGATAAAATAATTGATAAGTCCTTTATCCATAAACATTTCAAAACAATTATCAAAAATTCGGACAGTAGTGTTTGGCTCTAACTTATTTTTGATTTGATGAAGACAGACACCCCCCAGCACCAGGTGCGGCCCTGTGTCATTTTTCATCAATTCTTCCATTTCCGTGATTTTTATTGGCGGCCTTCCACATCGGGCCGGATAAGTGATAATTGAGATTTCCGGCAGATTTAATTCTTTAACAGCCGTTTCCGCGTCAGCCCGCATATTTTCACAAACATAGAGGGTCATTTTATAATTCTTTATTTACTGGATAATAACCATATTTAAACACCGCGTCGGAAATATTTTTCAGCACTTTGTCCGGCACCTGGTAGGGAATTTCTCCATGATGGTCGGAAAGAATGAAACCGCCCCCTTCTCCGGCCTGCTGAATGGCGGTTTTGACCTTTTTTTCTGTTTCAGCAGCATTCCAGCGGCGCATTTCGATGCCATTTAAATTACCAATGACCGTTAATTTATTTTTATAGGCCGCCTTTAATTCTGTTAATGGTTCATCGGTGCTTACGCCAATTGCGCCGGTACCGGTCTCAATCAGTTTATCAGCAGCAATGGGCAGACTGAGACCGGAAGCCATGTGGATCGCTGTGGCGCTTTTTATTTCCGCGATGGTATCTTTGGCGATTTTATAACCGGTTTTTAAATAGAGGTTTCTCGGGACCATTGTCGGAGAGGATAAAGGATCAAAATAACAGATCGCCGTAGCGCCCGCTTCAACTTGAGCATTGGCCCAGGCGATGCAGAATTTTTGGTTTACCGCCATCAATTTCCAAAAGTTTTTCTCATTGTTTAGTATCAAATCGATATAATTATCAAACCCCATTTGCATCACCGGCAGGGAAAAGGGTGAGATGGCGACACCAATGATCGGGACCTCGTCTTTTACTTCCTCTTTCATCATTTCAATGGTTTTTAAGACCCGCTGTAAACCGGAGTGGTCTGAAATATTCGGCACCGGCATTTTTTCAATATCCGTCGTAGACTGAAGAAAGGGACGCCCGGAATTTGGCGGTCCGTTTTCAATGAAAATCACTTCTCCGCCCCAGGGTTCAATTTCCGCCGGCCCATAATAAAACCCATAGAGACAATCATGGCGATATTTTTCCCGCAAAATCATCTGCCCTTCAAAAACATTGGAGGGTTGTGAAAAATATTCCTTTATTGATAATTTTAATTCCTTCGCGCCGTGCAATGTCGGGAACAGAAAAAAAGGCACCCGGTCCGCTTCTTTGTGACTTAAGGTGGTCAAAACTCTTTCCATCGGCGTCATTGTGTCGCGATTCATGATATGTACTCCTCTTGCGCTTTTAAAACCGTGAGTAATTCCGACACATCCCGCGCGGTTGCATCTGCTCCGACTTCCTGCCACAATTGTTTATCAAAGCGAAAAGGCGCTCCGCCAACAATTAGTCGCGGGTTCAAATTATGTCGTTCCAGTTCTGATCTGAGGTCTTTGATACGAAGCGCAGATGGCAGCATCAAAGTGGAGATCAGCAAAATCTCGATGCTGTCATTTTTTACTTTTTCAACCGCTTCTTCGACCGAAACACGTCCGTAATCCAAAAGTTTATACCCATCCGCCCGAATTCCGGAATAAATGATTCTTTTTCCCAGCAGATGATAGTCTTCCAGCACAGCAATTGCCATCGTGGGCTGATCAATGCGGCCGGCGCTGTCGGCCGGTAAAATTTCATCTATGAACTCCTCAATAATACGGGAACTCATATAAACCTGGGAAAGGGCCACACTGCCTTCTGCCCATCGATCACCAATTATTTCTGACGCCGGAACGACTAATTGTTCAATGATATGAAAAGGATTATTGAAGTCAAAATTATCCGTTAAGATTTTACGCACTTTAACCCGGTTCATTGATAATAAAGCGCTTATAAATTGCTCAATTAGATTTTCCATAGGCTTTTCCTGCTGAATTTTTTCCGGGTTTGACTAAATCCGGCGGTTTATGATTTCACTTTCACACTGTATATCTTAAATAGAATATACACTATAGACTTTCTTAATATCAAGTTAAGGAATACAACTTTCTATAATAACCGGCAGATAGGTGAAACTACTCATATAAATTTATTTATCTCAATGCCGGTTATCAGAAAAATAATCCTTGATATTTTATAATTATATAATCTACATTCATGTTGGTTTTTATTTATTAACCGGAATGATGATACCATGAAAAAAATTACCTTCCTTGATTGTGAAATAAATCCGAAATCCAATAAAATAATTGATATTGGCGCCATAAGTTCCACTAGATTTTTGCATTCCACTTCTGCCCCCAAGTTGCTGGAATTTATAAAGGAAGCAGAATTTTTATGCGGTCACAATATTATCAATCATGATCTTAAAACCATTGAAAAAACCGCTAAGATATCGTTATTTGAAATCCACAAAATAATTGACACCCTCTATTTGTCGCCACTATTCTATCCCACTAAAATATACCACAACCTACTGAAAAATGATAAATTATGCAGCGATGAACTCAATAATCCTGTCAACGATTCTAAGAAAGCGCGTCAGCTGCTACACCGTGAGATCGCAGCTTTTGAGAAACTGCCTTCAACATTACAGAAAATATTTTATGATCTGTTGAAAGACCAGGCAGTCTTTCAATATTTTTTTGAATTTATTGAGTTCAAGGAGAGGCCGAAAACGAATATTAACGAATCTGTTCATGCCTACTTCAATACAAAAATTTGCAAAAACGCTCCGGTAGGAAAAATCGCCACGGAAAACCCGGTGGAACTGGCTTATTGCCTGGCTTTGATCAATTGTTCGGATAAGTACCAGATAACTCCGCCCTGGGTATCCGTCAATTTTCCGGATGTCGAAAAAGTGATGTTTTTACTGAGGAACAATCCCTGTATCACCGGCTGTGAATATTGTGATGAAAAGATCAACGCACAAAAAGGCCTGATGAATTTTTTCGGCTATGATGATTTTCGAAAATTTGACGGAAAAGCGCTCCAGGAAGCGGCCGTAAATGCAGCCCTGCAAAACAAATCCCTGCTGGCAGTATTTCCCACCGGCGGCGGCAAGTCCCTGGCTTTCCAGGTGCCGGCATTAATTGCCGGAGAAACTGTCAAAGGGCTGACTGTTATTATTTCGCCCTTGCAGTCATTGATGAAAGACCAGGTGGACAATCTTGAGAAAAAACATATCACCGAAGCTGTGACCATCAACGGGTTACTGGACCCGATTGAACGTAGCGAAGCCATTGATAGAATTTATAAGGGAAAGGCAGCGATTCTTTACATCTCTCCCGAATCATTGCGCTCCCGCACTATTGAGCGGTTATTATTAGGCCGGAATGTTGTTCGGTTTGTCATCGATGAAGCCCACTGTTTTTCCTCCTGGGGGCAGGAATTCCGCGTGGATTATCTCTATATCGGTGAATTCATCAAAAATTATCAGGAGAGGAAAAACCTGAGTTATTCCATTCCGGTTTCCTGCTTTACGGCTACGGCAAAACAACAGGTGATTGAAGATATATGTCAATATTTCAAGGACACGTTGTCCCTGAAACTGGAAGTGTTTACAGCTAATACGGCGCGGGAAAACCTGGTCTTCAAAGTCATTCCCCAAAAGGATGAAGCGGAAAAATACAATAAAATCCGCAATTTGCTGGATTCCAAAAAATGCCCGACGATCATTTATGTTTCCCGGACCAAACGCGCCTATACCCTGGCCGAAAGGCTGGACAAAGACGGCTACAATGCCAAACCCTATCACGGCAAAATGGACATTCAGGAAAAAACGGCCAACCAGGAAGCCTTCATGATAGGTGATGTGGACATTATTGTGGCCACTTCCGCCTTTGGCATGGGCGTGGACAAGGACAATGTGGGCATGGTCATTCACTACGAAATTTCCGATTCCCTGGAAAATTATATGCAGGAGGCTGGCCGCGGCGGCCGGAACCCAAAAATCACCGCTGACTGCTATGTTCTGTTTGATGAAAATGACCTGAACAAGCATTTTATCCTGTTGAACCAGACGAAATTATCGGTAAAGGAAATTCAGCAGGTGTGGCGGGCGATTAAGGAATTGACCCGGCGAAAAAGGAAAATGTCCAATTCCGCACTGGAAATCGCCCGCAAAGCCGGCTGGGACGATACGGTCCATGATATCGAAACCCGGGTGAAAACTGCCATCGCTGCCCTGGAGCAATCGGGTTACCTGAAACGGGGCCAAAATTCACCCCGGGTTTATGCCAACAGCATTTTGACCAAAAGCGCGGCGGAAGCCATTGCCAAAATCCAGAATTCCACCCTTTTCACAGAGCGGCAAAAAGAACAGGCGCGACGGATCATCTCGAAATTGTTCTCCGCTAAGCACCAGAAAAATTCTATTGACGAGGAAGCGGAATCCCGGGTGGACTATATTTCCGACCATTTGGGAATTGTGAAAGAGGAGGTCATCACCATTATCAACCTGTTGCGGGAAGAAAACATTCTGGCTGACAACAAGGATTTGACCGCTTATATTCAACACAAAAATAAGCAATCCATGAATATTCTGCACTCTTTCGCCAAAATCGAAAATTTTTTGCTGGAGCAATTGGACGAACAGCAAAAGATTTACAATATCAAGGAACTCAATGAAGAAGCCTTCGAACAGGGTTGCCGGCAATCCAGCCCGAAAAATATTCACACCATACTCAATTTCTGGTCTGTAAAAAACTGGGTGAAAAGAATTCCGGAACCCAACAGCCAACATTATTTTTCTATCGCGCTAAAGGACAAAAAATCATTGTTACTGGAACGCCAGCGAAAACGGCATGAAATAGCGGGTTTTATTGTTAATTATCTTTATCACAAAATTGATACGGAGGATTCCGGCAAAAAAGAAATCCTGACCAATTTTTCCGTCAAGGAATTGAAAACCGAATTTCAAAAGCAGGCTGTGCTGGTGCAAAATAGCATCACTAACAAAGATATAGAAGAGGCATTGTTTTATCTCTCCCGCATCAACGCGCTGAAAATCGAAGGCGGGTTCATGGTGATCTACAATAAGATGACCATCGACCGCAAAGAGACCAACAACCTGGTGCAATACAAAAACAAAGATTATGAGCAATTGAAAAATTTCTACCAAAATAAAATTGAGCAAATCCACATAGTCGGCGAATATGCAAAAATTATGATTGAGGACACTGAAAAGGCGCTCAAATTTGTTGATGATTATTTCCAACTGAATTATACCGCTTTTTTGAATAAATATTTTCCCGACAGCAGAAAAGGCGAGATCAAACGAAACATCACACCGGAAAGGTTTAAAAAATTATTTGGCGACCTCTCGCCGATCCAACTGAAGATCATCAATGATGTTGATACTCAGAAAATCGTAGTGGCGGCGGGCCCTGGCAGCGGCAAAACCCGGGTGCTGGTGCATAAACTGGCTTCTCTCTACAGTATGGAAGATGTCAAACAGGAGCAATTGCTGATGCTTACTTTTTCCAGGGCGGCAGCTACGGAATTTAAAAAGCGGCTGCTGAAACTGATCGGAAACGCGGCCAATTTTATCAAGATCATGACCTTTCATTCCTATTGTTTTGATTTGCTGGGTAAAGTGGGAAATATTGAGAAATCACGGGAGATCATTCCCCAAACCATGGAAAAAATTCAATCCGGCGAAGTATCACCAAATCAAATTACGCTCACTGTGCTGGTGATCGATGAAGCCCAGGACATGGATATCCATGAATTCAAGCTGGTGAAAGCCCTAATGAAAAAAAATGACAATATGCGGGTCATCGCTGTCGGTGACGACGATCAGAATATTTACACTTTCAGGGGTGCGGACTCGGCCCATTTTGCGCGGTTTATTCAGGAAAAACAGTCCGCCAAATACGAGTTGCCGGTGAATTACCGCAGCCGGAAAAATATCGTCGATTTTACCAATCAATTTGTCAACACCATTCATCACCGGCTGAAAACACTGCCCATTGAATCCAACACCCCAGAAAACGGCCGGATTGAGATTACTAAATACCGGTCCAATAATATGATTGTGCCTTTGGTCAGGGCAATAAAATCCACCGACCTAAGAGGCTCTGTTGGCGTCCTGACGTTTCAAAATGATGAAGCCCTCCACATTAACGGGCTGTTGCTACATAATGAGATACCGGCAAAACTGATTCAGTCCAATGAAAATTTCAATCTCTATAATCTTTATGAGATCAGGGATTTTATAGATGATTTAGGAATCGACGAGTTCACTTCTATTATTTCCGATGATAATTGGAATAATGCCAAAATTTCCTTTCACCGAAAACACCTGAACAGCCGCAATTATGAAATCTGCAAACGCCTGATACAGGATTTCCAGGAAACCAACCCCAAAATTAAATACCGCAGCGATTTTGAGAGTTTTATCAAAGAATCCAAACTGGAAGACTTTATCGAACAGGAAAGGGACACCATTCAGGTATCCACCATTCACAAGGCCAAAGGCAAGGAATTCGACAATGTCTTCATCATGCTGAATAATTTTGATATTCACTCCGACGAAAACAAACGCCTGCTCTACGTGGCCATGACCCGGGCCAAAAATAATTTATTTATTCACTATAATGGTAATTTTCTGGATCGAATCAAGGTGGAAAACCTGACGGTCAGTAAGGACAATAAAAATTATTCACCGCCGGATTACCTGTTGTACCAGCTGACCCACAAGGATATTCAACTGGGATATTTTAAGTATAACCGGCATATTGTGAACCCATTATACAGCGGGCAACCCCTGCATATTGCTGAAGATGGCCTGGTGAATGACCAGAACAAATTTGTGGTGAAATTTTCTCAGAGGTTTACTGACCGGCTCATACAATTACAAAAAAAAGACTATCAACTCTCCCGGGCCACTATCAATTTTATCCTCTACTGGCAGGATAAAAATAACCCGGAGTGCAAAGAGATGCGGATCG
>CAZCHS010000024.1:0-34358 GCA_964498725.1 uncultured bacterium
AACTCAAGTTTTCAGTCGTATATTTTTGAATGCATTCGGGGGAGTTGTTTTTTGTCGAATTCATATATTTTGAAACCGGATAGAAATTTAATTTTTCCCGGTAGGGTTTTAGAGCACTAACCGCTTTCTCGGGTGTAAATTTTTTATGATTGAGCCAGGTTTGCAAATTATGACTGGTAATAATTGCCGGCATACGATTGTGTATATGGGCGATTTTTTCTGCCGGTTCAGTTGTAATAACAGTGTAGGAGTTGATGATTTCGCCGGTTTTGGATTGCCATTGACTCCATAACCCTGCCATAGGCGTAAACTCATGATTGTCTCGAAAAATATAATAAGGCTGTTTACCGGTATTATCAGTTTTCCACTCATAATAACCATCGGTGATAACAATACAGCGATGGTCTTTCAGCAGCGGGGCGTAGCTCTGCTTTTCCATCAGAGTCTCACTGCGGGCATTGATCATCTTGTCGCCGATTTTCTGATCCTTTGCCCAAAAAGGCAGCAGTCCCCAACGCATAGGAATTATTTTTCGTTCCCCGTTTTGGATCAAAATTGGCGTAGTTTGTGTCGGCGCGATATTGTAATTGGGCTGCCAGTCAAATTGGGCGTTGCTCTCTTTAACCAAATATTCCTTGATTATTTCTGTTTTGTCTTTTGTTAAGGTTTTTCTTCCGCACATAGTGTTTTAACCTACTTAATTTGTTATAAATTGACAATGGTTTTCAGAGAATAATTCATTAAAACTTATTATTTATTTTAATGATATTCATGTTTTGCACGATAATTGCATTGTAGCAGCATACCGTATTTTCAGTTAAACATCGTGAATAAAAGGAATTTTCAAATGGCTAATAAAATTCTCCTGGAAACCGGCACCAATGAAATGGAATTGCTGGCTGTTATAGTGGACGGACAATATTTTGGAATGAATGTCGCAAAGGTTCAGTCGATCCAACAGTTTGATCCCCGAAAAGTTACAGGAATGCCCCGGTCAGCGGAAAGTATAATAGGGGTTTTGTCCTACCGGAAAAAATCAATTCCGGTAATTGATCTGGCACAAATTCTGGGAAAAGAAAGTTCTCCGAAAGATAGTAAAGATATTGTTGTTATTACTGAATTTAATAATACTATTAACAGCTTTAAAGTTCATGGTGTGAATCAGATCTATCGAATTAGTTGGGACAGGCTGACGCCGTTAAAAGGCATTATGAGTAATAATTCCTATGTTACCGGTTCTGTTTTAATTGACGATAAGGAAATTTTGGTCCTTGACCTGGAATATATTTTAGCTACACTATTCCCGGAGTTAACTCTGGAAGATGTTTCTGATGATACTGTGGCAGAACAAAAATCAATGCACCGGGACAATATTAAAATCTATTTTGCGGAAGATTCCGCTATCATCCGTACCGGTGTAGCCAAAGCCCTGGCCAAATCAGGTTATGCGAATATTACTGAGTTTGAAAATGGAAAAATGGCCTTTGACTATTTTATGGCATTGAAAAATGGAGACCAGGACGGGCTTCAGAATTCTGTATTAATCTCTGATATTGAAATGCCGGTGATGGATGGTCTCACACTGTGTAAAAATCTGAAAAGTGATCCGGATTTACAAGAACTTCATATCACCATGTTCTCCAGCCTGATCAACCGGCAGATGATTGAAAAATGTAAAAGTGTCGGCGCTGACAATTATGTGACCAAGCCGGAAGTCAATAAACTGGTGCATATTCTGGATGATTTTTTTGAAAGATAGGCGTAGAAATAATAAGGTTAAAAAATAGCAATTCCAATTTTAAATTACTAACCTGCATTATTCATAAAAATATGAACAATGCCTGCTTCGCGCCGATACGTTTCCTGTGGAAACTATCGGGATTAACCTGAATATCATTCTATGAATTTTCCAATTCATCTTTTCATTGATTTTTCGTAACTTGTTAATTTTATTCGCTTTCCTTTAAAAATTGAAAATTCATGAATAATTCAGGCTAAATCATAATCTCGTTTCCTGAATTAAATTCAAGCAATTTGGCCCAGTCGATAATGCCGTCCCTGCAAAATAAAAGACTAAATTCATAAGTAAATTTATTAATCATACGAGCATATGATTTGTTAAATTCGTCGTTTTTCTCCTTTGCACTGTGACCCAGCGGTTCAATTATTTTGATATAAAAATCCTCTTCCCCGGTTATTTCTTTCCAAAAATTTTGTCCACATAATTTAAAATAATCGCCTTTATCACTTTTTGAATCTTTTCCATAGCAACAACCATTTATAGCAATTGCATGTAATTTTGAATTTGAGGTTCGCAAAGTTTTTTTAGCTTTTTTAAAATTATTTCTTAGCCGTTTAATTTGGCTGCTGTTACCCCAATTCGGGCCTGACTTTATCGATACAAGATATCTTATTCCATCCTTATCATACTCCAGATCAATGCCTTCTGCTGATGATTTCCATCCACCGAAAATAATAGAATTTACATAAATTGCAAGTTTTTCTAAAAAATCTCCAAATATTGTTTCCTCTTGTGACGATAAATAAGCATCCAGAATTGTTTGGATTAATTCTTGGGAGGTTAAAATATTTTTTGCTTTGAATAAATAGGGATTTTTCCTTTTTAGCACACTTTTTAGTTTTAACTTTTCTAATCTAATAATCCGTTTTTTATGAAAATCGCCAATATTTTTTTCTACAAATTTCTTTAAATCATTCTGGCTCAGTTTTTCCATATTTTCCTCTATCTTCAAATAATACTAATTCTGAAGTTTTGATATTTTTTTTCGTCATTTCGACGTAATTAGTCATAATTTCAATGCCAATGGAATTACGTCCTAACTTTTGCGCTACTTTATTTGTTGTCCCAGAACCTGAGAAGGGGTCTAATACCCAATCTCCCCGATCTGTAAATAATTTAATAAACCATTCGGGTAGTTTTTCCGGAAAAACGGCACTATGGTTTCTATTATTACATTCAGTCGCCATATGTAAAACATTTGTAGGGTAAACCAGTTTTTTACCGACCCAGTTGGAAACATTCTTGCCAAAACCACTACCCACACGTGAATTATCTCTAATTTTATCAGTCTCGCTCAAATTATTCAACCTTGTTTTGGCCCAGGTTCCAATGGGAACTTTGACACTATCCTGATTCATTTTAAATTTTTTGTTTTTATTAAATTGTAATAAGCGTTCCCATGAATCACGAAATCTGTTAGGCCATTTGCCGGGGAATGAATTTTTTTTATGCCAAACAAATTCTTCCGTCCATAACCAACCTTGCTTTCTCATTTCTAATATCAATTCTATTACGTATGTATGCCGTTCGCCATTCATTACTTTTTCTTTAATATTCAGTATAAAAGTACCCGTTGGCTTTAATATTCTTAACAATTCGTCTGAAATTGGGAGAAACCATTCGACATACTTATTCGGATGTACTCCTCCGTAGGTATTTCTTCGCTGATCTGCATAGGGGGGAGAAGTAATGATCAAGTCTATTGAATCCGATTCAATTTCTTTGAGTTTTTCTCTACAATCACCATGTATTATATTAGTTTTTATTTCCATGTTGTCCTCTGATGTAAAATAATAAATTTGTAAAATAGCAACAAGTATTAAAAAAATGATATCAGTATATGTCCTATTTCATCCTTGACAGACTCCATAATTTTTCAATGGTAATGGTATAAACCCCCCAGGCTTCCTCCACTTTACCGCGTACCACGAACAATGTTTCCCAATTCAGCAGATCGCCAAATTTCTGATAAACCTTGGGAAACATGACACATTCGTAAATATCGGTTTCATCTTCGAAAGTGACAAATTCCATAGGCTCGCGCTTTTTGGTGCTGGTGACTTTGCGGGTAATCTTGACGCCGGCCAGGTTGATGGTTCGGCCTTTATGGTTGGGAATATCCATGGCTTTGCGCACTTTGCCTTTCAGAAAATCAGAATAAATGAAAAGCGGATGTTTAGTCACCGGAAAACCAAAGCATTCGGTTTCCAGTTTTAAAATTTTATGAAGTGGCAGTTCGTCCTGCTTAGGCGGTAAAAAATTCGGTTCGTCATGCTCTTTTTTCAGGCAGTGGATTGCCACGTGAAAGGCGATTTCCTTGTGCGACATCTGAGGCTCAATGCCGTAAAAGCAACCACTGTCAGTGAGCAGCATGGCATCGGCAAAATCCAGCTCGGTCCGTTGAAAGAAATTTTCTAAAGAAGTAAAAAATCCTTTTTTACGCTCTTCGATAATGGCGGCGACGGCTTTATGTTTCAGCCGCTGAATCGCCATGAATCCCATGCGGATCTTATTCTTTTTGCCTTTGTAATGGACTTCGCTGAGATTGATTTCGGGTTTGAGTATCTCGATGCCGAAGCGCCGGGCCTCGCTGAGATAGGCAAAAGGGGAGTAGAAGCCACCTTGGTTGGTGATTACTGCCGCCAGGAATTCCGCCGGATAATGGGCTTTCAGATAAGCACAGGTAAAAGATAACCGGGCAAAGGATGCTGAATGGGGCTTACAAAAGGAATAGCCGGAAAAGGATTCGATCATGGACCAGAGTTCGGTTGCCAACTGACGGGAATAACCCCGTTTTTCCGCGCCTTTGAAAAAATTTTTCTTCCACATCGGTTTTACTTCCCGCAGATTGGGACGGGAAATCACTTTGCGCAGGTAATCTGATTCCTTGTAACTGAACCCAGCCACCTGCCGCGCTGCCATGGAAACTTGCTCCTCATAAACCATGATGCCGTAACTTTCTTTCAAAAATTTCAGGTCGGGATGGATCAGTTGCCAGGGTTTACCGTGAATGCGCTCCAGCATCAGGTTCGTGAAACGGTTGGCTGCCGGGCGAATGATGGAGGAATAGATGACAACGTGCTCAAAATCGGCGACACCGGCTTTGGCCAGCAACTGCCGCGTAGCCGGACTTTCAATATAAAATACGCCCATGGTTTTGCCCGATTCCATTAAATTTTTAGTTGTATCATCGTCAGTGCCATTAATAGAATAATAGTCCAGGTAAATTTTGCTGTAGCGTTTCAGCATTTTCAGTGTGTCCCGCACTACCGCCAGGGAGCGATTCCCCAGCAAATCGATTTTCAGCAAGCCGGAATCCTCGGTCTGGTCTTTTTCCCATTCGATGATCCGGACACCTTTGGGGGCTTTTTCCACGGGAACATAATTTCGCATATCATCGGGGACAATGATCACTCCGCCGGGATGCACCGATGGGTAGCGGAAAATGCCGCGAATTTTGTCACTTTGCTGCAGGATTTCCAGCAAATCTTCATCGAGGTTCAGGTTTTTGAAGCGGTTATCGGTTTTGATCCACTCCACCAGGGCTTTCGGCCGGCTCATAAAGCCGATGCGCTTGGTGACCGCTTTGATCTCCTCATTGGAAAGGCCAAAGACCTTACCGGTTTCCCGAATCGCTGAACGGGGCTGCAAAAAGACCTGGCTGGCCACCATGGCGGTGCGCTTTTCACCGTAACGCTTAAAAACAAATTCCAGCACATCATCCCGCTCGTCCCAGGGAAAATCAATATCAATATCCGGCATGTCCACCCGTTCCGGATGAATAAAGCGCTCAAACACCAGATTGTATTTAATGGGATCCACCTGGGTAATGAACAGGCAGTAGGAGACAATAGAAGCGGCGCCGGAGCCACGGCCGATCGTCGCGGTATTGCCGTTTTTCACAATATCATAAACAACCAGGAAGTAAGGGGCGAAACCCTTTTGAGTAATGATGGAAAGTTCATATTCGATTCGTTCTTTAATTTTCGGTGTGATTTCGGAATAGCGTTTTTTGGCGCCTTCATAAACCAGGTTGTGTAATTGTTTATTGGCTTTGTGGTTTTCCCGCAGATTCAGGCCGGGAAAAATGGTATCCACAAAGTTCCAGTCGGTTTTGCAGCGTTCCGTCACATAATGGGTGTTGTTGATGGCGTCCAGTGAATTGGGAAAGAGTTCCACCATTTCCTCTTCAGACCGGAAAAAGTGCTTTTTATCTTTGTAGTCATTTTTCGTTAATGCCGATAATGTTGTATTCTTTTCAATGGCTCTGAGAATTTTATGGGTCTTCTGCTCCTTTGAATGACGAAAATAGACATCGCCGGTAGCCACCAGCTCCAGACCAAACTCCCGCGCCATGGCTCGCGCTTCAGCTTCTGACATGCCGCAGCGTAATTCCACAAAGAGATGAGTCGCAGAGATATATTTACGTAATTCTGCCAGCGCCGTTCGTTGATGCGTCAGAATAAACACACCGGCGTTTTGCTTTTTCAATAGTTTCTTCAGCGTGATCTCTTTATCGGCTTTGACATCGGAAATAATATGACAGATATTTTCGTAGCCCTTTTGGTTTTCTGCCAGCAGAATGAGGTCGAAATTGTCAGTGATAATATTTGTTCCAGCAATAGGCAGAATGTCAGCTTCTTTCGCTTTTTGGATAAAATGAATGAAACTGCGCAGGGAATTGACTTCTGTCAGCGCCATCGCCGATTGCTTGCATTGCCGGGCACAGATCAATAACTGGTCAATGGTGATAGTGCCCATCATGGCGGAATAGGTCGAGTGTGTGTTTAGGTGTACGAACATTGGGGCGGTTAAAAAAGTTTTTTAATATTAAGAGAAATGGTTTCTAATCTGATTTTTTTCAAAGCATCCATTCCCATATTGGAATAGTATCAATTTGAATACCGTCATAAAAAAACGTATCATTTTGATTATATGTTAATATCATATTTATATTTGTATGGAAATAGCTGTTTGCCGTAATCAGGCCTTTTATTTCACGCTTTTTGTTATTTTCATTTAATTCATAGCATACCTGAATAGCGAGATAATTTTGTTGATTATCTTTTACTATAAAATCACACTCGTTAGTTTCTTTGATATAAAATACCTCTTTATATCTTCTTTTTAGTTCAATAAAAACCAGGTTTTCTAATAACATCCCTTGATCTGGTGAAAATTTAAATGGAAGAGTAGAACAAAAACCATTATCAATTGAAAAACTTTTTTTCTGAGATAGTAATTGTTTTTTTGAAGAAAAAGAAAATTTTTTTACACTATAAAGAAAAAAAGACATCTCTAAATATTTAATGAATTCTCTTGCCAGATCTCTGGACATAGAAAAGTAATTAGCAAGTTTTTTTAAGTTAACTATATTTGTTGTATGTCCTAATAAATACAATGAGAATTCTTTAAGTAGCAGGACATCCCTAATATTAAAACGTATTGCTAAATCTTTATAAATAACGGTATTAAAATATGAACTTAATAAATCAATTTTGATATTTGTTTTTTTTATATTAAGAATTTCTGGCATTGCCCCGTAGTTTAAAAAATTATCAAAATGTCTAAGGATTTTTATTCGGTTACGCGATAGTGCTAATTCATTGTCCGTTTTTATGTGATAATGTTTTAAGAACTCTACAAAAGAAAAGGGAAATAAATGTTTTTCAATTATTCTACCAGATAATCTTGATGAAAAATCTGAAGACAATAACGCATTATTTGATCCTGTTAAGAAAAATTTATATTTTCCCTTGTGAAGATCATACTGATATTTTATCCATATTTCCCATTTAGGAATATTTTGAATTTCATCGAAAAAAATGTATAGATTCCCTTCAGGTTCCATTAGTTTAAAATACTGGTCCATTATTTCGTCAAGTAAATCTTCTGCGTTTTGACCAATAAAAGCTGGATAATCAAAATTGATAAAAAGAATATTTTTTGGAGCAATTTTATTCTTAAGCAATTGATTGATGATTTGTTTAAGAAGAAAACTTTTTCCACATCTTCTAATGCCGGTTATTGCAATTACTTGATCCAGATCAACAATATCTAGTATTGCTTTTAGTAACTCACGTTTAGTTCCAGCCTGAAATTTTTCGCCAGACCAGTGCCTGTTCAACTCTACTAGAAAATTTTTCATACTTTAACTTCCCTTTTATATTATAAATATAGATATTGACTATTTTAAAAGTCAATAAATTATATTTTTGACGTTTATAATTGTCAAAAAATAAATTTTTAAAACCATTATGAACAAGAAGTAGTTACACATAATGAACAATATTGCTGCGAATAATAAATTATACATATCCGTGTCCACTTTGCTTATCCCTGTCCAATTATTTGATTAAACGGTTGTTGCTGATTCATTGATTTCGCCGGTTGCATATCAGGAATGCGCAGTTCCGCCGCCTTTTTGATACAGGTGAAGCCGTATTTGTCCCGTAGCCGGTCAATGGTTTTGGAAATGTTATCGGGTTTGGGCTTCTCAAAGAGGCTCAGCTGATGGACTGCCGGTTGAAATTTACAGGCGTCGATCATGATGGAACGAATGCGGTTGCGCCGGTAATTGGCTTGCTGGAACAGATTCCGGCAGGTTTTGCTAATGGTGCCATTATCATTCTTCAGTAAGCGGCTGGTGCGGGTCTTTTTGAAACCGTCGGAATAATGCACTTCCAGACTGAGTTTGCCGGCCACCTGGTTGCGTTTGCGCAGTTCATAGCCCAATTGCTCTGAGAGGCGAATGATCACGGCATCAAGAATATCGGTATCATTAGTGTCCTCCTGCAAAACCGTCTGGCGAATGATATGATTGAGCAGTTTTGGTGGCTGTACAATGGAGTTATCTTCACCATGGGATTCCTGCTTTACTTTTTGGTAATTGTCAGAAAAAATGATATTGCCGGCCTTTTCATCAGCGGTCAGTTTCTGAATTTCCCTGATCCGTTGCAGGTAGAGAAAGTTGATGATCTTTTCAATTTTGCGATCTTGTGCTGAGGGTAGCACATGTGACTGCAACGGCGCGAGAAATTTCGACTCATTGCCGCGGCTGATTTTGTAAATCGGCTCTTCCACCACTGCCGTGCTGATATTGCTCACCAGTTTGTTGACACTGATGCCGACACGATTTTCCATGGCAGCACGCTTATTGATTTCCTGAAAGATTTTGTACCCTGCCTGCTTGGTATCAGCGTAAATATTTTTCATGCCGGTCATGTCGAGATAATATTGCCCGAAATTTCCCGGCTCAATAACGGGTGAATAGTATTTCAGTATTTTGTAGATGTAATTGTGAATTTTTTTGTAGAGCCGGTCGTTGAAAGGCAGCATCTTGACGCGGTGGGACATTTTGCGGGCCAGTGAAACCTTCATGCCCCGGTAAAATCCTTCCTGTTCGGCTTCGGGCGAGAGATTGACAATAGTCCCGTTTTGATTGGTGGAGGAAATGATCGCCACGGGATAATCCACCAGTGTTCTGTCCAGCATCTGTTCGGCCTGCAGTTCAAAGTTTTGAAGTCTGATATGGAATACGGCGTTATTCATGGGGTATTGGATTTTTACCACGAAATAGACGAAAAAAACGAAAAATTAATTTGTAATTGGTAACTATATTCGTGCCTATTCGTGTGATTCGTGGAATAAAATTATATCCGTTTTTATCTGCGCCAATCCGCTTGCCCGGCGTAATTTGAAAAATAAAGACGGGCGGTAAAGTAAAAACTGTGTTTATCTGCGTTGATCTGTGGTTCATAACTCACTCCTTATAGCATATTTTCGGAATACATAGAGCACAATGCCGTCAATCCGAAAATCATCCTCCGGGTAGACCGTGATGATCTCGAATTCAGGATTCCTTGGATGGAGCTCGATGTGCGTTGACTTTGGTACATAACGCTTCAGGGTCGCTTCATTATTGATGAATGCCACCACCGTGTCGCCGGCATGAGCAGTGGGCGTTTTGCGAATGATCACAAAATCACCGTCCTGAATATTGTCATCGATCATGGAATTGCCATTGACTTCCAGCACATAATTCTGCGGATGAAGCCAGGCGGATGGCATTTCGATCTCTTCGCGGTTTTCCAGTTCCTCCAGCGGATAACCGGCCGCGATCTGTCCCAATAATGGCAGGGTGGTGTCCGCTTGCGTATGAATCACTTCCAGCGCGCGTTTTTTGTTGGCGCCGCCGCTGCGTCGAAGCAGGCTGGCCTTTTCCAGTTCCCGCACATACCAGTTCACAGTGCCCGGCGATTTGATCTGCAGGGCTTCCATGATCTCCGCAAAAGTGGGAGAGAAACCGTGGGCTTCCTGGTACTCGTCGATGAAGTCCAGAAACCGCTGCTTTTTGGGGGATAATTTTGGGTTCATTGTTTCACCTTTATTTTTTTTCAACGCAAAGTCCGTAGAAACTTCGCAGTGTTTTATTGTTATCACTAAGCAACCCGTAAGTTACTCGTAAATAATATAGGCAATATTTGGGAAAGGAGAAAGGGGAATAGGAATAATTTTTGTTAAAGAGAAACTTTCATTATTTTAACCTGAATTATTCATGAATTTTCAATTTTTAAAGGAAAGCGAATAAAATTAACAGATTACGAAAAATTAATAAAAAGATGAATTGGAAAATTCATAGAATAATATTCAGGTTAATCCCGATAGTTTCCGAAGGAAACGTATCGGCGCGAAGCGGGCATTATTCATATTTTTATGAATAATGCAGGTTAATTATATCCGTAATTTTATACTCAACCATATTGATTAGGGCAATCAGGTAAGCATTAACCATAAATATTAAAAACAAAAAAGTTGACCAGTTTTGAACCGACGTTTTGGTTAAAAGATTGTGTTAATATTCATTAACTCATTATCATTCCCATTTGATTTTATCTATAAAGTTCTTACTTTTTATATTAACAAAATAAAAGTGAGGCAAACGTTTTATGTTTTTCATTAAGATATTAAAAAAGATAATCAAAGCATTGGGGAGTAACAGTACGCCCAATCAATTGGCAGCCGGATTTGCCCTGGGCATGATCATGGGACTGACTCCTTTTTGGAATATTCACAACCTGGCAATAATTTTCCTGATCGCCCTGATCAATGTGAATGCCAGTACAGCGTTGCTGGGACTGGTCGTATTTGGAATTATTGCGCCGTTGTTTGATCCGGTCTTTCATGCATTCGGGCTGAAAATATTGCAATTGAACGCCCTGGATGGTTTATTTACAGCGATGTATAATAATAATTTTTGGATATTGACCCGGTTTAATAATACCATAGTAATTGGCAGTCTGGCTATTTCTTTGGTGCTATTTATTCCGGTTTATTTCGGGTTTAAGGCCTTTGCAAAATATTACCAGGAAAAATTGCACCCGAAAGTAGAGAAGTGGAAAATAACCCGGTTTTTAAAAGGCTCAAAAATATTCAATTTGCTAAGTACCGGCAATAAATTTAGAAAATAGGGAGAAATACATTGCGTTGGAAAGGTTTTATTTTTATAGGAATATTCATAGCGTTATTATTGGCGCTACCATATATATTTGGTGACAATTGGCTGGAAAAAAAGGTCGAAAAAGCAGCGTCGGCAATCAATGGCGCTAAAGTTGAAATCGATAATTTTGACTTATCTTTGTTCAGTTCTTCTGTCAGTTGGGACAGAATGCAGGTAGCCAATTCAGACGCCCCCATGAAAAATATTATTGAAACCGGCAAGACCGGAGTGGATTTGAAATTGACGGCCTTGATTCGTCGCAGAGTCGTCATTGATTCCATGCGCTTGACAGAGGTAAGGACGAATACTGACCGTGAAACCAGTGGCGAATTACCTAAGAAAATTAAGAAAAAAACTGAGAGAGAAACCCCCGGTATTGTAGATAAGGCACAAAAAAAATTAAAATCAAAAGCGGAAGATTATAAAAGTACTCGCATTGACGAAATGAAAAGTGATCTGAATGTAGATTCCATGATGCTGGCAATTGATCTGGCATCTGTTGATTACATAGATTCCGTGAAAAATGTTTTCGAAGCGCGCTATGCACACTGGGATACAATTGTTAATTCTGAAGAATTGCAGCAGGATTTAACAGAACTGGAAGCGGAATACAAAAAATTACAAGAAATAGATCCTAAAAAAATCAATGATATCAACGATCTGAAGAAAACAATTAAGAAATTGGAAAAAGCCAAGAAAAAATTTGACAAGGTCTATGATAAGATCAAAAAACACGAGAAGGAATTCGACAGGGATTTGAAAGATATGCAGTTGGCAGGGGAAGTGGTCAATGATAAGATCAAAACCGACTATCGTGAAATTGAAGCCATGGCCAAGATCCCGGATATCGACACCAAAAATATGGCAGCTTTTATTTTTGGCGAGACTGTTGTTAATCGCGTCAATAAATTTTTAGAAATCACGGAAAAGATTCGTTTTTACAAAAATAAGTTGCAAAAAACGGAAGCAGAACAGGATAAACGGCAACGCCATGAGGGAAAATATATTCACTTTTCTGATAAATATCAATATCCCGGATTTTGGATAAAAAAGGCGGTTTTGTCCGGTGAATTGGACAATCAAGCCCTGCTTTCGGGAAAAATAAATAATATTGTATCAGACCAGAAACTCATTAATTCACCCACCACTGCGGCCATTAAGGGAATCAATCCCGATGACAGTAATTTTGAGATCCAGGCCTTCATCGACAACCGGACAAAGGATGCTCTTGACCGGTATGAGATTAATTATAATGGATTGAAAATCAGGGATTTTACTGTTTCTAAGTCTTCACTGTTTCCTTATGATATTAAAAATGGTATTGGCAATATTTCAGGCTCAATCGAAATTAATCGCGAGAACTATGAAGGCCGATTGACCTTTGACGGCAGTGGAATGAATTTTGTCAGAAATAGTGATGAAAAAGTAAAAACAGAAGTACAGAAACTGATTCATCAATCCGTGCAAAAATTGGATGAACTGACAGTCACCGGAAAGTTTTCCAATGAGAGTCTGGCGATCAATTCCAATATTGATAATGTTTTTGGCGATGAAATAAAATCCTATATCAATAAAAATGTGGCGGAAGCCAAAAAAGAGGTTCGTGCGGAAATCGATCAAAAAGTCAAACAAGCCCGAACAGAATTTGAAAGTTATAAACAATCAGCCACCGGGGATATTGAAGAACAATTGCAAGCCTACAAAGCAGAAATAGAAAAATATCTCGATGAAATTGATGATAAACAATCAGCCACAGAAAAGGAAATCAAGAAAAAAGGGAAAAAAGCCCTGGAAGACCTATTCTAACCTTGACTTAAGTTTGTCCGGAAAAGAATAAAATCTCAGGAGGAAGAATTATTTGGCAAACTTGAGTTGAGGTGGTGGTTACCGGGCCATTCTTAAGTCATGGTTATTATTCTCCCAGTTGATTGAAACAGTGTACTTTGTTGTTTTTTTTGGTGATCCGGTGAGTGGATTTCCCCGGTGAATCACCATGATGAAAAAATACTCTATTCGGACAGTATTGAAGTTATCAAACATGGCCGGCTGACGGATATTTATCGAAGCGCAGCAAGATAAAATAGACAATTTGCGACATAATTAATAAGTTAAGATTGAACTTTGTTAATTATGGAGGTAATAATGTTAAAATTGGATATTTTATCCGTTCTGTTTATTTTAATTGGATTGATTGCAATAGCTCTTGCTGAGGGTAATCTGGATTTAAAAGAAACCATTGCTAAACTGCACTGGTTTGGTCAGGCCAGTTTTAGAATTGATAATAATGACCGGCATATTTATATTGATCCTTTTGGCCTGCTGGATGATTCGCCTGTCGCTGACATCATATTTATCACCCATGGCCATGGCGACCACCTTTCCACTGATCAAATTAAAAAAATCGCCGATAAAAATACACTGGTGGTAGGGCCAACTTCCATCGAAGAGCAACTGAAATCCCTGGAAATACCGAATCTGAAACTGGTCAATCCCTATGATACACTGGAAGCCAAACAAATTCCTGTGGAAGTGGTTCCAGCCTACAATATCAAGAAAACTAAATACCATCCAAAAGAGAATAACTGGGTGGGTTATATTCTTACAGTCAATAGAATAAAAATTTATCATGCCGGCGATACAGAGCGTATTCCTGAAATGAAAAAAATTAATTGCGACATTGCTTTAATGCCTCTGGGACAGACCTATACAATGGATAGTGTAAAAGAGGCGGCCGAGGCGATTATGGATATTAAACCAAAAGTTGCAATTCCTATGCATTACGGAATTTATGAAGGCAAAAGTGAAGATGCTGAAAAATTCCAGGCCTACCTGAAGGGACACACTGATGTCGTTCTCTTGGAAATGGAAAAGTAACCTTTCCGGAATTTTTAAAAGAAGTGAGTTTTATAGAACTCACTTCTTTTTCATAAATAATTCTTTTTTTTAATTACTTTTTCTTCCTTTATTGAAAATTAAATAATTCCTCTTTACATTTAAATATTTAGACATTTTTAATATTAATAAGGAGGGGATTATGCCAATTAAAAAAGATAGTTTTATGCCGTTATATCATCAATTATCAGAAGAATTAAAAAAGCAAATCAAAAAGGGTAAGTTCAAACCCGGTGACCCACTGCCTTCCGAGAGTGCTCTCATCAAAAAATACGAACTCAGTCGTGGCACGGTGAGACAAGCCATGCAGAAACTGGAAATTGACGGCCTGATTGATAAATTTCCCGGCCGGGGAACTTTTGTTTCCGAACCTGAAGAGGAAATTAATGAATCTGAACCGGTTGAGAAAAGAAAAACGCCACCGATTGAATATCAAAGTATTTTTGCACAATTAATGCATAGTACATCTCTGGCATCATCTATTACTGTAGAAGAAAGCGGCCGTAAAGCGGCTGATGTTAAGGTGAAAAATATGATGAAACTCAAAACCGAAGAAGAGATTTATTACACTGATCGCTCCCTGGTTATCAATGACAATATCTGGGCTATTGAAAAAACATTTTTTCCTTTATTAATAGAAGAAAATATCGATAAAATTTCTTTGGATGCACCTGTGTATGAACAATTCGCAAAAATAACCGGCCACAAAATAATTCTTTCCAAGTATATTATTGAAATGACCAATCCTGACGAACAGTTAGTTAACCGGTTTCAGATGGATAACAGCGTTACCCTATTCAATATTATCAGCATTGCATACCTGGAAGACAACACACCCTTTGAATTGTCCTTTGGCTTTTACCGCGCTGACCGTGTGAGAATAAATTTCGGTATTGGTCATTTACAGGATGAATCCAAGTTTAGTATCAAGGCCTTAAAAGAATTCCGTTAAAAAAAATGAGGAAAATGTTAATGAAAACAGATAATATCTGGATAAATATTATATCTGCCGATCAGTCATTTAACTATCTAATAAAAGATATGTTGAATGATTTGGAGAGATTATTTAAAAATATGATCATTTTTTCGGAAGCCAGGGAATAAATGCCGATGTTTTTTCTATATAATCCCGGTATTTCGGTTTTTTCTCCACCATGTTTTTTTCCAATAACGAGACACCTGAAACTTTCAGGAGTAATAATGTCATGATCACCGGGCTGTATAATGTCCAGAAAGATCCGGCGACAACAGCAAATAACCCGAAGGCCCACCACTGTGCCGCATCGCCAAAGTAATTGGGGTGACGGGTCAGCGACCAGAATCCTTTGTCCATAACCTTGCCTTTATTTTCAGGATCGGCTTTGAAGCGGGCCATCTGAAAATCACCGCCGGCTTCAAAAGTAAACCCCAACAGCCAAATTGCAACCGCAATATAATCTATGACTGTTAAATCATTGGATTGTGTATTGACGAAAGTCGCGATCAGTGGTGCTGCAATGATCATGATCAATATACCCTGCAGCAGAAATACCTGGAAAAAACTGAACCACCAGTAACGTTCCGGGCCATATTTTTGACGAAAATTCTGATACCGGTAGTCTTCACCTTCACCCCAATTACGCCAGGTAATATAGCCGGACAAACGGAGGGCCCAGATAGTGACCAATGTGACCAGCAATATATTTCGAGCATAAAATTCAACCTGCGAAAAAGCATACCAGGCCATCAATAAAAATCCGATACTCCAAATGCTGTCTACAATGGACACATTTTTAATAAATACGCTGATAATCCAAAAGATCGTTACCAGTGCTAAAACGATTAATGAAGCATTTAAATATATAGTCCAGAAGTTCATTGTAATTATCCTTTATTTTTCATCATACATGTAAGTTACCGCGACTGAACCGATGCCGTTGTGGACTCCTACGACCGGCGAAATATCAATGATATAGGCCGGTTTCTGTCCTGTGAGTTTTGTTAATTTTTCGGCATATTCTTCCGCGCGAGTTAAACTTTGTGAGTGCACAATGGCATAGTTCCATAGCGCTTTGCCTTTAATTTCTTCCATCATAAGATTGATAATTTTTTTCATGTTGGCTTTCCGGCTGAAGGATTTGCCAAAAGCCTTGCCTTTTCCGGATTCATCAACTGTTACAATTGGTTTCAGATTAATCATTTTAGCTATAAACCCTGTTAAAGGGCTGACCCGGCCGCCTTTGACCATATATTTCAAACTGTCAATGTCGGTTAGAATGCGCGAGTTTTTCACCCAGGCTTCGGATTGTTCAATGATTTCCTCGTATGCCATACCAGCGGCAATGGCCTCGGCTATTCGCATAGTAATCAATCCTTCTGAAGCAGATAGTTGCTTCGTATCAATGATATGGATATGGCTGTCCTTATAATCTTTCCTGATCTTCATTGATGAAGCGTAAATACCGGTCAATTTGCTGGAAATGTGGGTCGCAATAATTTGATCATACTGTGTTGTTAACTGGTCATAGAGATTTTTTATCTGCTGGTAATCAGGCTGCGAACTTCGGGGCATTTCATCGGATTCCACCAGCATTTTATAAAAATTTTCCGGTGTCAAAGTCAGTTTGTCCAGAAACATATTGTCACCAAAACTGATCTTAAAGGGAATTTGCTGGATCTGATATTTTTCGATTAATTCCCCGGGCAGGTCCGCAGCAGAATCCGTAACTAGTGCGATAGGATATTTTTTATTATGGGCCATTTCATACTGTTTCTGCATGTCATCAACCTTAATCCGGCTAATGGTGCCGAAATCCTTGATCTCCTGAAAGAGTTCACCCGGTGAATTGGTATGCACATGAAAATGGATTTTTGATTTACTACCCGCCACAATCGCGGAATTACCATATTTGCTTATCAATGCTTTTATATCCGTTAGTTCTTTAACAGCTTCGGATAAAATCGCCTCGGTACAATACCGGTATTCAATTACATCCTCCTTTTTAAAAGTGTGCTGATTCCGAATCACATCAGTAAAATCACTGCGCGGCGCCTGCCTGACAAATTTTCCTTTTTTGATCTGTGACAGCACACCTTCCAGAAAGTGGACGAATCCCTGGGCGCCGGCATCAACAACATTGTTTTTAGCTAATAATTCCATCTTTTTGGGCGTGTCCAGTAATGATTGTTCTGCAACTGAATAAGATTTGTTGAGCACTTCGGAAAAATCATCGGCAGAATTACCATGATGAATAACACTGGCGATCCAGTCTTCGATAACCGTAATGATCGTTCCGTCAATAGGCTCCATGACCGAATCGTAAAGGTAATGAACCGCTTTTTTCAATGCATAAGAAAAGGAATGTAATGTCAAACGCTCGGAGTCTTCAATTTCCTGCCTGACACCATGAATAAACTGGGCGAAGATAATTCCCGAGTTGCCGCGCGCGCCGGTGAGGGCAGAATCGGCAATGGAATTCATTGTTTCCTTGATGGAAGCGTAAATTTTACTGTTCTCCATAATAGACCGCATGGTAGAGGCCATGTTTGTTCCGGTATCAGCGTCGGGAACCGGAAAAACATTAATTTTATTAAGATAATTTTTTTGTTTAATAATGGCTTCACCACCTGCCATGAAGGCTGTGTAAAGGTGTAAAGAACTGATTGTATTGATCTTATTCAATTATTCCTCCGGGTTTACCAGTTTTGTTCCATTCGGTTTATCTGCGCGGTATCATAACCGATTTTATCGAGTCTGTCCAGTATTGTTGTGTAAGTTGAATCGGGCATATTCGGCTGCCTGCTCATAATCCAGACATACTTTTTATTGGGAACACCGATCACTGTGTAACTATAATCTTCAGCCAGGTCAATCACCAGATAGGGTAATTTTAAGGGCCATATAAACTGCACTTTCCAGAAAGCATTGGTGTCATCCTGAATAAAGGCTTTGGCATCCATGGTTTTGGTCTTGCCATTTTTTTGGAAGGTATATTGTATTTGGACGACATTATCTTTTTTTAACTGGTAAGACTCAACGCCATTAGCGGCACCTTTTTCAATAAAATTTGGTATGATTCCCTGCACATACCAGTCGCCCATGAATTTATTGATATCAACTTGTTTAACAGTATCCATATCAGCCTCTTCATTTTTGCATGCTGTAGTAAGAAATATAACCATTAATAAAATTAAATTCACCTTTCCCATTTTAATTCTCCAATTCCGAATATTTCAACAAATCACGAAACATATTTACCAACCCATTTTTATTGGCCATATTCGTCAAAAACGAAGGAATATTACCTTCCGGGTCCAGAAACAGGCTGTACTGTGCAATCGTTTCATTCCCGGACTCTTTGACCCGGTATACACCTGCGCCGGTTTTCAATTTAACCGGCCTACTTTCTAAATCATGTTTGTCAGCAACCCGGTTTAAAAAATCCTGGTCCACTTCTGTTAATTGCCAGTAGGCATACTTCTGTTTGGAATTACTTTTGTACATTTTATAAAAATAATGACGATTACTGATCAATGGAATATCAATATGCTGATAGGCAAGGGCTTTTTCCTGAGTTTTCTCAATTGTGTCAAAGGTGATATTTTTCGCACTGGTTAGGATGCGGTCATACTGATCGACATTTTCAAAAGCTGATAAAAGGGTGTTCGTTGCGGCAGTAGTTGCTTTTTCAACACGGTAAGCCTTCAGATTAAACTGTTTGATTTCTTTGAAGAATAATCTGACGCCATCTTCATAGGTTTTTTCCAGTTTCCAATCACTATCCTCGATCAATGGTTTAAGATAGTGAGTATCCACCTGGCTTGACGCCCATAAATTTACAATCAATCCGAATAGTATCATTAATTTATACTTCATTTTTAACTCCCAATTTTAATTTTTCTGAAACAATATATAGAGAAGGAATGATCAGACCCCAGAGTAAACTGAGGATAAGCGCAGGCACAATCGTGGGTTCATAGAGGTTAACCGCGCCGTATCGTTGCCCGGCAAAGTATGCCAACGGCCCAAATATCATTCCCAATAAAAACCCCACCAGTTTTTTGTTGGCGAGCCATTTTAAGCTGTGATTCACAGTCATGGAAAAGCCAACCCACATGGACGTAATCCACAAGGGAGCCAACCAGCGGGCAAAAGGAAGTGTACCGGCGTAATCGACGATGTTAAATATATTCAGTACAGTATCCATTGCTGTGCCGGCCAAAGCCGCAACAATGAGCAGATAGACCTCACGCTTATCTTTTACCACAAAGATGAAATGAAGTGTCACTAGTGGTATCATTACCAAAAAACCGGCCATGGGAAAACTATAGATTGCTCCTAAAACAGATACCCACCAAATGATCTGATAACTTAAATTATTTATTATTTTTTTACTCATTTTCTTTCCTCAAATTTGTTTCATTGTGTTTTAGAAAAGTAAAAAGACTATCGGTTACATGAATATTTAAAGAATTTTTGCATATTTGTAAAACATTATACCCTTTGTGCCCAGAAACCGGATTACAATAAAGCCTTAGAACAACTTTAACTGCATTATTCATATTTTTAACAATAATGCAGGATATAAAAGTTGTAGGAAGTTATAAATTTTCTACAACTTTATTATTTTCAGGTAGTAATAATTTAATTTTTTAGATTTTGCATTAAATTTCTAAAACTTATTGGAGCTTTATATAAAATATTGTATTTTTTAAAAAACTTAATAAAATATGAATAAACTTTTAAAATACAATTTCAACAGATTCAATAAAAAAGAATATGTGGGTTTCCTGGATAAAATAATCGCACAGGATTGTGACGGTATCATTCTCAGTGCTTTTAAGCAGAATGTTAACCGGAAAAAATTTGCTTATACGAACGAGTATCATCAATCAATTTCAGAAATGATCTATATGGCTCATGACAGGAACCTCATGACAGCTCTGGAACTCAACCTGTTCTCGTCAAAATATCTATGGAATCACAAAAATTTTTCCCCACCTGTTTCATCAAAAGGCGCGGAGTTTCCCCACACAGAGGATTATTATCCTGTCTGTCCAAATAATAAACTTTCATCTGAGCGTATTGTCAAGTTGATCGATGCGGTCAGTAATATCATTCCGGATTATTTTATTCTCAATGAATTCCGGTTTCCCTATGACTGGCAGAATAACCCCTTGGATCTGCAGGACAAAATTCCCAATTATTGCTATTGTCCCTATTGTATCGCGGAATTTTCATCGGAATTGGGCATTATCATTAATAATATTGACACCTTATTCAATAATATCAATGCCTGGATGACCTGGCGTTTTCAGGTGCTGGAAGATTATTTTGAATTCATTTTGGATAAACTGGTGGCTAAGAAGGATCTCATTGTCCAGGTGCCGCCATTGAATCTTGTGGACATTCCCTTTTCCACCGGGCAAACGCTTCTGGAGTACGGTGAAAAGGGCGCTAAAATATCGCCATTGCTTTTTCACCGCACCAAGCAAAAAGATATGAACTGGTCATTGGAAATTCTTGAACTGTTTAAAATCGATATTCCCGAGGAAATTATTATTCCTTCAATCCAGCATGAGGTGGGACAAAAAACCCTAAAACTTCCGGCGGCATTAGCTGAATATGACGATGTACTTATCTATTAAATTCCTCAATATGTAATACCTCATCCATGAATAGTATACATTTTGTTGTACAGATTTATACTCTGAAGGATTGGCGAACCGGAACACTGCCAAGTATAAATTTCCCGGGGGCGATTCATCTATTTTACTGAACCGGAAAATCGAAATAGGTGTCAGGATAAGGCTCATTCTTCAGGGTAAAATGCCACCATTCTTCCGCATAATTATTAAATCCGTATTTGGCCATCAATGTTTGCAACAGCATGCGATGTGCCTGTTGTTCCGGCGTGATATCTTCCGGTGTGATTACCCAGGATAAGCGGCCAAAATAATCAAAATGACTACCCATATCCAGTTCCTCACCGGTTTTTAATGAATAGATTGTCAAATCCACGGTACTGCCGCGGGAGTGGCTGGATTTTGCAGCAATATAGCCTTTTTCAAATAAATTTTCTTTTTTAACTGTCGGGTAGAATTCACTTTTCGTTAATGTATCGCCCAGGTCTTTGGCCCAGCGAACGAAATGATCAACAGCTCTTTGAGGGCGGTAGGTGTCAAAGACTTTGATGCCAAATCCATATTGACTGAGTTCATCGCTTAATTTCTGAAGGGCCTGTGCGGCTGGTTCTGTAATAATACATTTTTCGGATTCGTAGCCATCAACCGGTGTTCCCAGAAAATTGTGATCGGTAATATAGCGAAGGTCCAGTTTGTATTCATCTACATAATCGTCCAAAATTACAAATCCATCAGGCAAATCGCCGGCAAAATTAGCCGCTACAAAAATAATAATTACTAAAAATAAGCTAAATTGTTTTGTCATTGAAATTCTCCTCATATTATTTTCATAAAATCATAAATCAATTCACCGGTAATGCCCCAAATCACCGGGTCTGTATCATAAACAAAAATACGGTGACCGATATTTCCCCAGGGTTTTTCATAGCGCCTGGGCAGGCCTAGTTTTTTGTAGGGTAAAAGTAATTTATTTTCGCCATTTTTATTTTGGTAGGGTTCCACCTTGATATTAACGGAATAAACATCAGGTGGATTCTTTTTCAGATATTCCAGGGGTAAGGTGAAGATTCGCTCCACTTCGACTTTATTTAGTTGTAATTCATTCAGGGTATCTATCTCCAGATAACCCACATACGCATCTACAAGTACGCCCATTGGTGCGGCATAATGTCCCAATTTGCCAACATAACTGATCTTTTTATGGGGTATTCCCAATTCTTCCACGGTTTCCCGCAGCGCAGTATCCTTTGTATCTTTATCCTGGTTAGGGTCAAATTTGCCGCCGGGAAAGCAAACTTCACCGGGCTGAGGAATATGTTGTGATCGAATTTGGAAAAGCAGATGGCATTTATCCTGAATTTTTACAAAAGGGATCAAAACGCTGGTGATTTTGTAACGCTCGCGGCCAATTAACTGATCCTTGTCAGCCAATTTCTGTTTCAGTATTTTAAAATAATCAGCCAAATTGAACCTTTTTATTTAAAAGGTGAAAGAAATGCCGATGCCTAAAATTTCCTTGAATTGTAGTCGCGGGCCGGCATTTTCAGGATTATTTTCATCGTTAATTTTTATATCATCATCGTAAATAAAATTAGTGCTGATATTAGCCGTCAAATATTTGTTGATTTTCATGTTTAATAATAATTCCAGGTTTATGTCAATATTTTGAGGTTTGTACAAATAATTGCTGAAAAGATCAAGATTTGATATCATTTCCACATTTTCCATAATATTATCCTGAAGACGTATTTTGACATAGCCACCGAGCTCGGCTTTGAAATTACTGCCTTCCTCGGTTATATTACCCTGATCATCATATTCAGCAGGATCAACGCCAAAAGCGCCGGCATTCGCCATGGTTTGATTGTAGACAAAGGTCATTTTTGTACTCAGCAAAGAGGCAAAAACAGATAATTTTTCTAATTTTTGAAAATCCAGTCCGACAGAACCGGTGATGTAAAGAGGGGAGAGCAAGTCGGAGACTTTTTCGTCATCGCCCGGGTCGTCATATCCCGGCGTCATCTGGGTGCGCAGATTCCACAGCATGGCATAATAGAATTTTTGTCTGGATTTGTAGCCCACTTTATTCGTGTATTCGAAATGATCATCGGTTTTGACAATATTCGGATTATTCTCCTGGTCCAGGATTCCATAGCCGATGGAGCCGTAATTATCAAAAATCCAATTATCCTGCTTATAATTGAACATATAATTTATTTTAGAACTGACGGAAAAGGAATTGGACCCACCGGCTGACCAATTACTGAAACTGGCCTGGTTCAGAGCCAGATTGACAGTGACTTTCTTGGTAAATCCTTCCGGCCTCTCTTTGGCCTGTTTTTTTAGTTCATCCTCTTTGGCGTCCAACTGGCCATAAGCGTTGTTTAAAAAAAGTAAAATAACGATTAATAAAACACGACTATTCATTTTTCCTCCATTAGTCCTTTAAAATATTATTTTTTTCCTTTTCAGGCAAGATTTCAACATCTTTTAGTTTTCTTTCTATCACTCGTGTTCGAACACCGGCTTTATCAATGACATTGCTGGCTTCCTGTAATTTTTTCTTGGTTTTGTCCAGCACGCCACCAAACTTACGAAATTCAGTCTTTACAGCTGACAGGAGTTCCCAGACTTCAGAACTTCGTTTTTCAATAGCCAGAGTGCGAAAGCCCATTTGTAAACTGCTCAGAAAAGCTGCCAGTGTTGTCGGCCCCGTAGGCACCACGCCATAATCCTTTCGCAATTTTTCAAAGAGTTCCTGGTTCTTAAGCACTTCCGCATAGATACCTTCCACCGGCAAAAACATGATCGCAAAATTAGTTGTGTAAGGAGGATGAATATATTTCTCCTTTATATCTTTTGCAAAACTCAATATTTTTCGAGCGAACAGATTTTGTAATGTTACAAATTTATCGCGATTCGTTCCACTGAAATTTAATAATTCCTGATAATCTTCAATGGGAAATTTGGAATCAATGGGAATCCAAACCTGTTTATTATCCTGCCCTGGTAATCGCAAAGCAAATTCGACAAAATAGTTTCTATCAGGGTCAACTTTGATATTTTTCCCATACTGCTCCGGAGCGAACATTTCCTGCAGAATATTTTCCAGTTGAATTTCTCCCATGACACCGCGGGTTTTAACATTGGTCAGGATTTTCTTCAAATCCCCGATACCGGTTGCCAATTGGTGCATTTCTCCCAGCCCTTTATGTACTAATTCCAGGCGTTCACTAACAATCTTAAAGGTTGAGCCCAGTCTGTCCTCAAGGGTTTTATGCAATTTCTCATCCACTGTAACGCGCATTTTTTCCAGTTTTTCCGCATTGTCCTTTTGAATTTTTTCCAGATTTTGGGCGATTGTGGTGTTGATCTTTTCCATGCGTTCTTCATTCATGGCGATCAGTTTATTCAGGTTTTTGACAATATTTTCATATTGCCGATGCTGAATATCCAAAGATTCATTGAGACGTTTTAGTAGGGAATCCTGAAAAAGCCGCAGATTTTCACCATTTTCTTTTCGGTTGCTATAAAAATTTTTATTTAACTCATGGCGATTTTCGTAAAATTCTTTGGCTATTTTATCTGATAAGGATTGTAATAACGCTTTCATTTGTTCAGTCAGAGAGAGTAGATTGCGCCTGGAGAATCTTCGTAAATAAAATGATATATAGAGTAATAGTCCGGTGGTCACCACGAGTAAAATTATAATAGCAATCTGGAAATTGAATTCCATTATTAATATTCCTTTATGCTTTGAACAAACAATTTAATCAATAATCTATTGTATGTATACTACAAAAAAATTTCTATCTAAAAAATAGTTCATAAAAAAAATCTTAATTATACTCAGTTTAAATAAAAAAATAATATTTTTTGACTTTTATAATTTTCTACGATAAAATGCTAAAGAAATATTATGGCATTAGCAAAATTATTAAATAACTATCGGGGTGATTATGGATGATTACAGAAATTTAACCGCAGAAGAAATTAAAATTCTCGAAAATAACAAATGTAATTGCGAAAACTGGTTGCAGATTCGGGTCAAAGAAAATTTTTCTCCGGCCAATCTGCACAAAGTGGAATTTTCCGGTGATATCAAATTAGGCCTGTTTCAAAAAAAGCATAAACTCTGGGGTGGCGTAGAAAAAAAATGCGGAATTTATGATGCCAAATTACATAACTGTATTGTTCATGACAATGTCCTGATCAACCAGGTGAGTAATTATATTGCCAACTATGAAATCGGTGCCGATGTGATCATCAATAATGTTGGCATTTTAGCAGTAAATGGTGAATCCTCTTTTGGCAATGGTCTGGAAGTGGAAGTCCTCAATGAAGCCGGCGGACGTGAGGTTCTGATTTATGATGAATTGACTGCACAGATCGCCTATTTGCAGACTTTTTACCGTAATCACACAACAATGATTGAAAATCTTCAGCAATTAATTAAAAAATATTCCAAAGAAAAAAGCAATCGCTGTGGAGTGATCGGCAGAAATTCACATATTTTAAATACCCGCTCCATTCGCAACTTGGAAATTGGTGAATATGCTGTGATAGAGGATGCTGTTGTCATTGAGAATGGCACGCTGGTAAGCAAAGAATCAGCGCCCTCAAAAATTGGAGCCGGCGTTTATGCTAAAAATTTTATCTGTCAAAGTGGGTCGGAAATTTCAGATGGCGCTGTGGTGAATGACTGTTTCATCGGGCAGGGATGTGAAATATCGAAACAGTTTTCCGCAGAAAATTCTTTATTTTTCGCCAATTGTGGCTGTTTTCATGGTGAAGCCTGTGCTATTTTTGCTGGTCCTTATACGGTGACTCATCACAAGTCAAGTTTATTGATCGCCGGTTGTTTTTCCTTTTTCAATGCCGGCAGTGGGTCCAATCAAAGCAATCATATGTACAAACTCGGGCCCTGTCACCAGGGTGTGCTGGAAAGAGGAGCCAAAACCGCCAGTGATTCATATTTGCTTTATCCTTTTAAAATCGGGGCTTTTTCGCTGGTAATGGGACGGCATTATAAACACTCGGATATTTCTAATCTGCCCTATTCCTATTTGATCGAAAGCAAGGACGAGAGTATTCTGGCGCCGGGAGTAAATTTACGGTCAGTAGGCACAATCCGGGATGCCGGCAAGTGGCCCAATCGCGATAAAAGGACCGATGAAAAGAAACTGGACCTGATCAATTTTGATTTGCTCAGTCCTTTTACCGTGGATAAAATGATTAATGGAATTGAGATTTTGAAACAATTGATGGATAAGTGCGGGCCGCGTTCTGATTTCTATACCTATAATAATGTCAAAATCAGCAATAAGTCCCTGAAGCGCGGACTGAAATTTTATGAAACAGGATTGGTCAAGTTTTTAGGAAACACACTGGTTAAAAGATTGCAGGAACGTGACTTTCAGTCTGAAGAGGAACTTGCAGAAATTTTACAACCGAAAATCTCAGCCGGTCATGGCGATTGGGTTGATCTGGGTGGAATGTTCGCGCCGCTGGCGGAAGTTAATCGCCTGGTTGACAGAATATCAGACAGAGATATCAGGGATATGAATGAACTGTCTGCTGATTTCAATGAAATTCATAACAACTATGACGAATATAAATGGACATGGTTTGTCAAAAACATACAAATTTTTCTGGGTAAATCCATGGATGAAATTTCTCCCGATAATCTGGTAGCTTTTATTCAATTATGGCAGGAAACAGTGATAGAACTGGATGATCAGTATCTTGCGGACTGTCTGAAAGAATTTTCTCCCGAGATAATGACCGGCTATGGAATCGATGGCAGTGAAAACGAAAAGTTGGCTGATTTTGAAGCTGTCCGAGGCAGTTTTGATACCAATACATTTGTGAAAAAAATTGGAAACCATAAGAATACAAAAAAGGAAGCCGGCGATAAGGTCATTGAAAAACTATTGGTGCTGTGAAAAGATCAAAGGAGTAAGTATACTATTTCTTCTGAACCAGGAATTGCCGCTGCATAACCGTTTTTCGTTGGTCCAAAATCTCAAACTTTTTATGCAGGAGATTCCTGTTTTCCTCATCATTAGTTGGAAAAACCGGACTGCCCTGTAACCAGCGCAAAAAGGTGAAATTGTTTTTTGGTGAAAAAGTGATGATTCCCCGGCCCCCGGGCTTCAAAACACGGGATAGTTCATCAATCACACCTTCCTTATCAGCAATATATTCCATCAATCCAACTACAAATACAAAATCAAGGGAACCGGATTTTAGCGGCAGGTTTTCAGCGCTGGCGTTGAGCCGGACGGAGATGATATGTGAAGAATTTTGCTTTCTCAGCATTTGCAGGCTGCTGTCAATGCTGATGATTGGAACTGGGTTTTCCAGTAGACCCGCTATATTACCCAGCCCGCTGCCGATGTCAGCAATGCAAAGTCCATTCAGGGAAACCGGTGCCAGCAATTCCCTGACCGCCAGATTTTCCTGCTCCAGAATTCGACCGAACAGGCCTTTGGTTCGCAGTTGATAGATTAGCGCTTTAATATTCCAGATATTCACCATAATCCCAAAGTTTCTAAATACTGAATAATCTACGACCTGAATTTAAAAAAACATAAAAATTTCAAAATAATCCTTCTCTTTGAAATTTATTATCATTTAATTTTATTTAATTATTTTGAGGGATAAAATGGTCGAGATCAGAGAGATAAATAGATCTAAAGATCTAAAAAAGTTTATAAAATTTCATTTGGAATTGTACAAAGGTAATCAATATTGGGTACCACCACTAATCGTGGATGAATTGGAAACACTTGATAAGGCAAAAAATGCGGCTTTCCGGATCAGTAAAGCAAAATACTGGCTTGCTTATAAAGACCATAAAATTGTTGGCAGAATTGCTGCCATTTATAATAAAAACCATTACAAACGCTGGCAAAAACATCAAATGCGGTTTGGCTGGTTTGATTTTATCAATGATCTTGAAGTTGCTGAAAAATTATTGGCACAGGTGGAAGATTGGGCTCGGGAAATGGAAATGGACTCAGTCATCGGCCCCATGGGATTTACGGACATGGACAGGAATGGAATGTTGGTTGAAGGATTTGACCAGCCCGGAACTTACGCCACAAACTACAATTACGCCTACTATCCGGAAATACTGGAGAAACTGGGATACGAAAAGGATGCCGATTGGGTGGAATTTAAAATAAAAGCACCTAAAACTGTCCCGCCGCTGATTCCAAAATTAGCAGAAAGAACCATTAAAAAGCACAATTTGCGGGTCGTTGAATTTAAAAAGAGAAAAGACATTTTGAAGTATGCCGATCAGGTGTTTGATTTGATTATGGAAACTTACCGGATTCTCTACGGATACGTCGATCTGGAGGAGGAACAGATAAAACAATACACCAAAAAATATATCAGTTATATCAAGCCCAAATATATTACAGTCGTAGAAAATGAAGCCGGCGAAGTTGTCGGATTTGGCATTACCATGCCTTCCATGACCAAAGGTCTGCAAAAAGCCAAAGGCCGTCTTTTCCCTTTTGGTTTGCTGCATATTCTCAATGAAATGAGAAAAACAAAAACCATTGATCTCTACCTGATTGGTGTAAAACCGGCCTACCAGGGTAAAGGCGTCCCGACAATAATCCTGAACAAAATGGCCCATGATTTTGTGGAAATGGGAATCGAATACGCAGAATCCAATCCCGAGCTTGAGGAAAATAAAAATGTTCAGGGGCAGTGGCGGTTTTTTGAGCGTGAACGGCATAAACGGCGTCGGGTATATATTAAAAAATTATAAAAATTTTTGGTAGATATTTGAAAGTTTAAAAAAAATCTCTAAGATAGATTAATTGATTAAAAAGTGACAGATATAACAATAATTACTTTTGACAGGAGGAACAGATGACAATAAAACGCTTATTACTCATTTCTTTATTATGTATTTCGCTGGCCGGTGCGCAGAGTTTCAATACTGACAGGTTTGCTATCGGATTGAAAGTTGGTTCATTGGGCGGCGGCGGTGACTTAACCATGCGGATTATCAATCCCTTGAATGTACGGGTTGGGTCAAGTTTTTTCTCTTTTGCTCCGGACCTGGGCGAAGCCGGAACCACGGAAGAGTATACCATGGATGCCACCATAAATCTGCAGGCGATTTATACACTGCTGGACTATTATCCCTTTAAAAAAAGCGGGTTTCATTTGTCAACCGGTTTGTATATCTCAGCCAACACTATGAAATCTGATATTTATCCCCAGAAAACTTATACCATTGGCGGAGATGAATATACACCGGAAAAACTCGGTGATGTGAGCATGGACCTGAATATGGACGGTACCTGTCCTTATATCGGTTTTGGTTTCGGTAATAGATTAAATGGACGATCCGGATTTGGAATGACCCTGGATATGGGTGGTTATTACCAGGGAGCACCGGAAGCTAAGATGAGCGCCACCGGTTTGGTGGAACCCACTGCTTCAGCAGACCAGGAAAAAATGATTGAAGAAAGCCTGGCGGGTCTGACCTGGTATCCTGTGGTATCTTTTGGCATAAATTATAAATTTTAGGAGGTGAAAAGTGAATAGATTTAAATGGATAATACTGATTATTTCAATTGTGTTAATGGCCGGTATTCTGGTGAATTGTGATTTTAATAAAATTTCCAATCCCGCTGACGACCTGGAAATACGAGTGAAAAATATTGCCAGGGAAACCTTTGTTTCTGTGGAAATAATTGACGCCAAAACCAAAGAACAGGTATCCGTACCGGTTGAAGTGGAAATTCGTGGTGATGATATGGGGCTGGTGATCAATGAAGTCAATGAGCCCACAACTTTTTTTACAGTGGAAAACGGTATTTTGCTTTTCGCGATTGCCGACGGCATTGTACCAACACAGGAAAACCCAATTAAGTTAAATATTTTGTTGCTAGCGGATAATTATATCAATACCAGCCAGCCAGTTCTAGTCTCCGATACAGGTATGAATACCTTTTCGGCGACAATGACCAATGTGAACAATACACCGGACGGAGTGTCACATAATCAGGAAAATGTTGGTAATGTGGATGCCAATGACGGTATGCCGCAAGCGACTGAAGTGCAGTCCGGTGCTGATAATGTCGATGGCGGCGGCGCCGGCATTAAAATTGAAGGCGGCACCAAACTAAAGGATGCCGATGGCAATGCGCTTTCCGGTAGCGTTGAAGTCGCCGTGACGTATTTTAATCCGAAAAGCGAAGATTCACGGTCTGCCTTTCCCGGGGGCTTTTCAGTGGAACTGGATAATGGTGATGCCGGTTATTTTGAAACCGCCGGTTTTGTCGCTGTTGATATGACCGTTAATGGCACTGAGGTGGAGCAGTTTGATGGCAATGTTGAAATTGATATTGATATTCCCGAAGGTACCATGAATCCTGTAACCGGACAACCGGTAAAAGCCGGCGATGTGGTCCCGATTTACAGCTATGATGAAGATAATGGCATCTGGCATTACGAGGGTGATGTGACAGTTCCCGGTGGTGATGGAATAAGTAAATCAGCCGGCGGACACACTGTGACAATTGATAATGTCAAACACCTGTCTTACTGGAATCTGGATTGGTTTGGCGACAATTCCTGCTATTACGGAGCCACGCTTAATTTTGTCAGCACCAATGGCGCCTTTGATCAGGTACTTGTTCGTATCTATGACGCAGCTACAGGAGAGATGGTTACATGGTGGTCAGCAGCTAATGTTTATTCCAGTGATCCCTCAATGCATCTCTACCAGGTACCCGGTAATAAACCAGTGATCGTTAAAGTTTTTAGTCAATATACAGAGGAAGAAATCGGTTCGCTGCAGATCGATGATCTCTGTACAGATGAAGAATATACCGTGGAATTTGCCGATATTTCCCTGATAACAGTAACAGTCAATGTACAGGTAAAGTGTGATGGAACTGCAGTGATTCCCAATGGCATACCTATTTATGCCATGAAATATGATAGTTGGTCCTGGCAGAATTTGGGACAGGTTGGCAATGGAGAAGTCAGCGGAACTTTCGTTCCCAATGAATATTATGATTTTGCTTTTCTCTTTGACGGTGAGTGGCATTACACGAAAAATTATGCTGATGATATTGTGAAGTACGCCCAGGAAAACGGCATTAATATGGTGAAAAATTCCGACGGTTATCTGCAAATGGATGAAAATAACCTGGATATTTCGATATTTTTCAATGATGTCGATGAGATATGTGAAAGTTTTTAATTGAATTTTTTAGATAAAATAGAAGCCCGGTTTAATTTGGTAGCCGGGCTTTTGTATTCATAACTGATCTCTTTTTTTGGGACACGGATTTTTATAATATTTACATCGTTGTGAATTCAGTTAATCTGCTTCCTGGCCGCATCAAAAAATTTTCATTAATGAAATAACATTATTTTGGTGTTTCCACCTGTTTTTTTAATTCAATCAATTCATTATTGGTTCGACGTAATCGCTGCACAATGATCTTGGAAAGAGAGTGGAGCATTTTGATGCCGGTTTTGGGTCTGGTGTGCAGCATATCGAGAAAATCCGGCCGGTACAATTCCACCAGGGTTGTGTCTTCGCAGGCGATAACATCCGCTGACCGCAGGTTTTCATCCAGAAGGGAAATATCACCAAAAAAATTGGTTTCTCCCAGTTCCGCCAGTACAACCGGTTCTTTATTGTCTTTTTTTACAATTATTTCTACGGACCCTTCCAATATGATATGCATTCCTAATCCGGGATCACTTTTTCGAAAAATTATCTGGTCGGCCTTATAATTATTGACATGGACGATTTTTTTGACTTTTTTCAATTCCCGTTTGGTTAATTCATGAAAAACCGGTGTTTCTGCCAGTAATTTCAGGATTCGCTTATCCAGTTTGGACATAAATATGTTGAGCCCCATACAACCTCCCTTTCTGATTTATAAAACAAAGTTAAGATATTATTGTGAAAATTCCATATTCAGAAAGATGTTTTTTCGGATATTGAGATTTTCTTGTTTTTTTGGTCATCTCATTTATTAAATTCTTATTATGATTAGATTAAAATGGAAAATAGCTCTGAGCATGTCAGTTTTGATCCTGTTGATGATCATCGGCCTCTATTTACCCAATTACTGGCAAACCAGAATGGTCATGGAAAAACAATTACAGGGTCATTTGGTAGAAAATTCAGAACTGGTGTCAAACAGGATTGAGAGGGATGATTTACTTTTGTTAGGGTCAAAAGTTGTTCAACAGAAGATAAATGAAATTCTCAGGAAATATTTGCAGCAGTTATCAGCCGAATCAATTTACATTTTCAATGATAAAGGAATATTGCTGGCTGTGGCAGGAAACCGGGAAAATGCAATTAAAAGCCTGATGCTCCATTCCTTTCAATTAAAAGGCAAAGAGCAGCTGATCATCAATCCGGCTTTTGAAGACAGTGAAGGAGAATTTTACCTGTCGGTTTTTAAACAATTGTGTGACCGGTATTATTTAGGCCTCAGCGCCAATGCTGAATTTTTAAAAGACCTGGCGCAATTAAGACGGCAGAAATCTTTTCTGAAAATCAATGAGGAAGGGACTGAGGCTGCTGCTGCCACGGTTGTCATAATGGACAGGACGGGCGGTGGTACTGAAAACCATGAAATCTATATAAATTTTGATTCGCCCTATATTTTTCTAATTCTGGAAAAACGCTCAAACACCATTTTGTTTTGCGGAAAAATAATAAATCCCCTAATATAAAACCGGAGGATATTATGAAAAAATATTTCGGTATAATTTTAGTTTTTTGTTTAATGGTTTTGTCAACCTGCTCTGACATTACAAGGAATGACAGTAAAAATGATGATCCGGTTGCCGGTGTAATTTATAAAATCGATGAAATTCCGAAAAAATGTATTGCCGCCAACAACAATTTCAGCATGGATCTTTTTAAAAGTGTCAATACTGAGGATTTGGATAAGAATGTATTTCTGTCTCCGGTTTCCGCCTCCTTTTCATTGGGAATGACCATGAATGGCTCGGATGGCAGCACTTACGAAAAGATGAAGAATACCCTGGGATTCAGCGATTTATCATTAGAAGAGATCAATGCCACCTATGGCGCTTTGATTCAGGAATTGTACACTGTCAGCGATGGTGTGGAATTCAACCTGGCTAATTCTATCTGGTATAGTAATCTGTTTTCGCTGCAGGATGAATTTCGTCAATTGAATGAGAATTATTTTGACGCCAAGGTTGAAGGTCTGGATTTCGGTAATGCGGAAAATACTTTGAATACCATCAACAGTTGGGTGGAAGACCAGACCAATGACCGTATTAAGGATTTAATTCAGGAACTGGATCCCAACGCCTGCATGTTTCTGATCAATGCGATTTATTTTAAAGCGGACTGGAAATATCAATTCGACGAGGAAAATACAGCAGAATCTCAATTTTTCACTGGCAGTGATGAAACTGTCGTTTGCGATATGATGAATATTAAAAGCAATTTCAAATATTTGCAGGCCAATGATTACGATGCGGTGGAATTGCCCTATGGCAATGAAAATTATGCTATGCTTTTGGTAATGCCGACGGCTGAAAATGTTAATGATTTTGTCAAAATAACTAACCATTCCGTTATCGCTGATATTGTCGCAAGTCTTGGGGAAGATTCTGTTAATGTGGCGCTACCGAAAATGGAAATCGAATATGAAAAAGAACTGAATGACGCCCTGAAGTCAATGGGAATTTCAGAGGCGTTTGAACCGACTGCAAATTTTTCCAAAATGTTCAATGAGATGGACGGCGGTATCTGGATCGAAAAGGTCAAGCAAAAATCCTTTCTGAAAATCAATGAAGAGGGCACAGAAGCGGCCGCCGCTACTTCTACGCAGATGAATTATGAATCTGTCAGCGATGAGGTTTTCCTGACTTTTAATCGGCCGTTTATCTTTTTCATTATGGAAAAACGGACGAATACGATTCTGTTTTGCGGTAAAATTATGAATCCGGTGGAAGAATGATGGTGGATAATTTTGCCAAAATACCAACTTCCGAGGTTTCAAAAACCTGGGAAGTTTTCCGATCCCTAAAACCTAGAACTTCTCATAAAAGTCCAAGGTTTATTCTTATTTGCTTTGCTTTGATGCTTTTCATCTCCTGTGAATCCAATACAAAGAGCGAAGCAAAATTGAAACTCGCCGGAGCGGTCACAGAATATTCCGGCTGCAAATATCTGAATAAAACAACCGGACTGCCAAAAATTGTGGATGTGCTGCCCGACACCCTGGCAGCTGTGGAATATTATTATGACGGAGAAAATCAATTAATCCTCACCCACATTAATGCCGGATTTAATTGCTGTCCCGGTGAATTGTACACGGAAATTTCTGAAAATGACGGCGATATCATTATCGAAGAATTTGAAACCGACGCGGCCTGCAAATGTAATTGTCTCTATGATCTGTAAATTATTATTGATGACATCGAGCCGGGAAATGATATGTTTACCATAATTGAACCGTTTTTGCATGATGATAATGAGATTATTACTTTTGTGAT
>CAZCHS010000025.1:0-22720 GCA_964498725.1 uncultured bacterium
GTAAATGAAAAATATGTTGAATTTGCGGATATTTCTCGTCCGGTAATAATCGCGGAAATTTCCCCCGGCCATTATAATTTGATTGACGGCAATCACCGAATGGAAAAGGCGCGTAAAATGGGACAAGTCCATATGAAAGCATTCAGAGTTAATGTAAACCAGCACATAGAATTCTTGACTGAAAAAGACGCGTATTTTAAGTATGTCGGGTATTGGAATAGTAAGGCAGCGCATTGAAATCAAAGGGAACCTCTAAAAAATAAAAATTTTTGTAAAATTCAAAAATTTTGAGCGAACAGGGATGTTCGCTCTACAGATGTAGAACGATTATCCCTGATCGTTTAAAATCAATTTTTAGAGGTACCCTAAAGATAGGACCGGCAATGGGATAGAAGAAACAGAAATATAAATACTAACAAAACCAGATGAACAATTCAGGTTAAAAATGAAACCGGCAGAGGGACAAAAGAAACATTTTTTCCTTTTTTATACCGGAAACCGGTTCAGGTAAGTCAATCTTATTTTCAATTAATTGTTTTTCTTTCGTCAAGTTGTATTTGTCATAACATTTAACTTTTTGGCAATGATCTTGCCGGTTTGAATTATGATAACCGGAGAAAGTGATGCAACAAGCACAAGAAGCCATGGTTTGGTGCCCATGTCCGGAAAAGATAAAACCTCCTTTAGTACCGGAATGAAATAAGCTGCCACAATTGCTGCAATACAAAATGCCAGGGCATACCACACAAATTTGTTTTTTGTCACCTGGTTCAGGAAAATACCTTCATCGGGATCGCGCATATTGAATACATGTAATAACTGACTGAAAGCCAGTGTAAAAAAGGCAACATTATTGGCAATTTCATCAGAAAGATTCAGGCCAAATTTGGCAAATAAATATGCGCCTGTTACCGTAATTCCAAAAACAATTCCGTAATAGACAATTCTGATCCAGCATCTATGAGTTATTATTGGCTCTGCCGGGTCTTTGGGGGGCAGTTTCATCACAGCCGGGTTTCCTTTGCCCACACCCAGGGCCAGGGCGGGAAATACATCGGATAACAGGTTTAGAAATAGCAACTGGAGTGGCAGCACAGGTAACTTAAACAATGTAAAACTAATGGAACCAATCACCAGTATTTCACCAAGATGGTAAGAGAGTTGATAGATGATGAATTTCCGGATGTTTTGAAAAATTATCCGTCCTTCTTCTACAGCATGTACAATGGATGGGAATGAATCATCTTTAAGCACCATATCGGCCACTTCTCCGGCCACCTGTGTCCCCCGTTTTCCCATGGCAATGCCGATGTCGGCTTTTTTCAGGGCCGGGGCGTCATTGACACCATCGCCGGTCATGCCAACAATTTCATTTTGTTGTTGAAAATGGTCTATGATGTTCAGTTTTTGCTCCGGGTCGACGCGGGAAAAGATACGGGTTGAAGTTATTTTACTATGCTGGTCTTTTTTAAGGTCGTCCCCCAGAATGACATTGGCCGCTTCATCTTCCACAATATGTACCTGGCGGGCAATATTTTTCGACGTACCCGGATGATCGCCTGTCACCATAATTACTTTAATTCCGGCGCTTTGGCATTCTTCCACTGCATTTTGCACTTCCGGTTTTGGCGGATCAAGAAATCCGGCGAGGCCAATAAAAACCAGTGAATGCATATAAGTCTCTGTGGCATCGTCTACATTATCTTTGAGCTCATCAATGGTTTTATAGGCACAGGCAATGACGCGTAAGCCTTTGGAGGACATTTCATCGTTTTTTTTCATCCAGTTTTCTTTCATCTTATCGGAAAACCTTTCTTTTTCGCCATTTACCCGGATTGAAGTGGAGCGGGAAATAATGGATTCGGCAGCACCTTTACAAGAGACATAATATTTGTTCTCATATTCGTTTACAGACCCCATTAATTTGGATTCTGAATCGAAAGGGTCTTCCACTTTACGCTGCATTTGTTTAAATGCGTCCCATTTTTCATGGTCGTAAAGCTTTAGAAATCTCAATAAGGATAAATCAAGCGGATCGCCTTCTTCTTTTTCCAAATCCGCGTAATTACAAAGGGCCGATATTCTCATGAAATGTTGAAAGTTTTCCGGCGTCTCCCGGGGAATTTCCGGTTCGATTTGGACTGAATTTTTCTGGATCGTCACAGTGTGAGTTTCCTTTGGCAGCGTGATTTGTTCCAGGGAGAGTTTATTTTCAGTGAGGGTTCCTGTTTTATCGGTAAAAATAACCGTTGTTTCGCCCAGGGTTTCCACTGCTGACAATTGTTTGATAATTGCCTGGTGCTTCGCAAGTTTCAACATGCCTCTGGCAAGTGCAATGCTGGCAACCACTGGTAAGCCTTCCGGAATCGCAGCTATGGCCCATGCCACAGCCGTCTGAAACAGTATGTAGACTTCTTTTCCGGTTAATAAGCCCAATGCAAAATAGGCCAGGGCAAGGCCGAGGGTTAACCAGATCAGGTTTTTTGTCAGTTTGTTGAGTTTTTTGTCCAGGGGAATTTGTTCCTGTTCGGCTTCGCTGACCATGGTGGAAATATTCCCCATTTCCGTTTTCATACCCGTTGCTGTTACTACTGCTGTGCCGTTTCCCCCGGTTATAACCGTTCCTTTAAAAAGCATGTTTGTGCGGTCGCCAAGGCTTTGTTCACCGGCGATTTTTTCTGTTGTTTTTTCCACAGGAACAGATTCACCTGTCAGGGCTGATTCATCGGCTTCCAGTTCGCTGGTTTCGATGAGGCGGGCATCGGCAGGAACAATCATTCCGGCTTCGAGATGAATGATGTCACCGGGAACGAGTTTTTCGGCATCGATCGTATTTGTTTCGCCATTCCTGACCACTTTTGCTTTGATCTTGTCCATTTTTTTAAGCGCTTCCATGGACTTTTGCGCCTGGTACTCCATCCAAAAGCCGATACCGGTATTGATCAGAATAACCACAAGAATGGCAACTCCTTCGGCAAGGTCGCCAAAAAAGAAAGCAACTATTGCCGCCGCCGTCAATAAGTATACAACAGGATTGTTAATCTGCGCCCAAAGTATCTGGAGAAATCCTTTTTTCTTTGTTTCCTTTAGTTTATTAAGGCCGTATTTATTCAACCGGTTTTCATGCTCTTCGGCACTCAATCCGTCTCTCTTGCTGTCTAATTCTTCAAGTGCCTGATCGGCTGTTTTAGTGTAATAGATATTATGCTCCATATATTTGTTTATAAAGCCTACTATATTAAACTGATTTTATCAAGATAAAATGGTAAAAAAAATGCGCATTCTGAAAATTGATAAGCAGATATTGCTCCAATTGTCAAAAAAGTGACATTGTCATTTCGTTCTGTTTTTTTATCACTGGTTGGGTGTATGCACAATTAATATTCTGAAAATAATAAAAATGTCCGGATAATAGTGAACCTGAATGATTCATATTTTTATAAATAATGCGATTAAATGGGGATGTTAGTTGCTTAAAAACAGGAATAAAATTAAAGAAAAAAAACGGGAAATTAATGTTTTCCCGTCTATTATATGCTAGTGCCGGAGACCAGAATCGAACTGGTACGTCCAAATATGAACGAGGGATTTTAAGTCCCTTGCGTCTACCAATTCCGCCACTCCGGCACGTGTAAGTAATGTAATCTTTGAGGCGACGATCGGACTCGAACCGATAAATAACGATTTTGCAGACCGCTCCCTTAGCCCTTTGGGTACGTCGCCACTGTTAAAAAGCGGGCTAAATTTATAGCCATTAATTTATATTTACAATAACTTTTTCAGATTTTTATTTCTGTGAAAAGACCGGAAATATTACCGGTTCCTCTTCATAAAAAATAAAGTCCGGGCATTATTGGTTCAAAAAGTAATTACCTTCTTTCCCGACTGCAGGTATTCTGTCAGGGACTGGCCCATATATTTGACATCGATAGATAATTTTTCCAGTGTTTCAGTGGCGTCATACTGATCAGCACACCAGAGGCAGGCGGTGAGCACGACGCCGGTGTCCTGCAGGATGGTTATTTTTTCCTGTAATGCCTCAGTTTCCGCCAGCAACTTTGTCGAGGGTCCCCAAATCAGTAGTTCCACTTCCTGCCACCACTCCTGTTTTTTGGAATTCAGGGCATAGGGGAAGATGACTTTGGTAAATACTTCCGGATCATTGCTGGTCCACAAAATTACCAGTGAATTGATTGTTGTTTCATTGTTCATTATTTCTTCTCTCTCCTGATTACAATTTATCAGTAATAAAAATAATCCGGCGATCAGGATTATGTGTTTCATAAGTTACCTTTATAAGGGGCGTCGGTAGTGTTAAAAGTTTTTGCTCTGAACATTAGTTTCAAATCTTTTTTCATCTCCCCGTCAGAGCCGGATTGATAACTTTTCAAAGGGAAAATATGTTTAATTTTAGTCGTAACTTCGAATTATCAAACTATTAGTAAACAACCAGTTGTCCTGTCGTGTCCCCCTTTGAAAAGGGGGAACAAGGGGGTTGTGAAATAAATATAAAAGAGCATATTTCATTCATTTTTTCATAAAACTTTTGACACTACCGGGGCGTCAAAGCGCCGGCTAAAGGCATTGTTCTTGCGTAATTGCTTGTTCCAGTAAATATTGAACAGACCGGTCTTATTGAGCAGTTTGAATAATGGCATCATGAGGGCGGGAAATTTTTCATTCCCGGCAATGGATTTCAGCAATTGCGGATCAAATTTACGGGTCGCTGCGAAATTTTCCCCGAGTTTTATCATATTGTTAAATAGTTTTTTGTTAAAGCGCGCCGGGGTAGAGCGCAGTCCTTCGCTTCCGCCTTTGGCAATGGTACCCAAATACTGTATGCCCAGGCGGCGGCTAAGTTTTTCCAAATAACGTTGCACCGGGCGCACATGGGCGGTTTCCGGAAATCCGCAGTGCACCAGAAATCCGATTCGCTGATTGTCACTGTAAAACTTGATGTCCTGGAGCGCTTCGAAAAATTCCATTACCAGGCCGGGCATCGCATCGGTATAGAGAGGAAAAGCAATCAGGATATTGTCGGCATTTTGAAATTTTCCCACATATTCGCGCATTCGCCCGGTTTCCCAGAGATAATTCACTGAGACATTATTTTCATTGCTGTCAAAGCCTTGCAGGAAGTAGTTGATGAGTATTTCCGTATTGCCTTTCCGGCCTCTGGGTGATCCGTTATAAATTGTTAATTTCATTGATCAACTCCTTTTCGGAATCAGTGATCAGGTGTGAAAACTTCAGTTCCGAATGAAAATTTAAAGCTGTGCGTTGAAAAATCTGCTGAATAATATCCAGGTCTTCGTCATCAGTGGTATAGTCTTTTTCCAGTAATAAGCCCAGATTGGGATAGCTTTTGTAACGCTTGCTGTGATGAAATTCATGACTGACAATTTTAAAGTAGGGAAGGATCAGGGGAATCATGCGGTCAAGGGTTCGTTTCAGAAGCGCGCTGACAAATCCCATTTTTATAGGCGACGCAAAGATCAGCAGGTCACAGTTGAGTAATTTGGGATAGATACTGTCCATATCATCTTTTAATGTACAATGACCCGGCGTTTTGACCCAGCAGTTCCAGCATCCCCGGCACTGTTGGATATGTTTATTCGCCAGATCGATTTGTTCCACAAAATGGCCGGCCATAAACAGGGTATCGCTGAGGCCATTGACATAATCCTGAAAAACACGATTTTTTTGGGAAGTATTTCCATTTACAAGTGTAATATCCAATCCGGTCCTCATTTTTTAGTCGGTTTAAATTTGATATAGCCTATTAAATACCATATCACCCACAAAATTAACAGATAAGCCAGGATTAATCCAAAAGTAATCCAATATCCCGCCAGGCTGTTATTAAAGTAAACCATTGGTAAATTCAACAGTATTAAGAGCGGAAATCCCATGAACAGGGCAATGCCGCCGCCATAAGCAAGATCTTCCGCAGCTGTGGTTTTAAAATTGGGATCGATCACCCGGATCAGCACTAAACCGGAATTGATGGTGCCGGTCATTTCGCCGAAAATGCCGATAAAGCGTTCGAAGTGGTAATCATCAAAGGCCCGTTTGGCAGTGTAGCGAATGATGAAAAAGGTGATCAGAATACCGGCAACAGACATAATCAGAATTTCCAGCCAGTAAGCCCAGACCACGGTGATACTGACCGCACAAATTGAGGCCACGATCAGATAATCGATAAAAGTGCCGCTGAGCCGTGTCATCAGGCCTTTGTCGATCAGGTAACTCTTTTTTGTCTTGTCCATTAGCTTGCGCACAAAAACCGCAATGATCAGGGCAATTACGAAATGAAAAGACCAAATGGTATCCACAAAATCCGTCAGGCCGGCACTGGCCATTAAACCGGTTATAGTGCTGATAAAGAAATAAGTGATCATGTAAACGCTGCCAATAAGAGCCAGCTGAAAGGCCATGGGTTCAATGGCTTCATTGGATAGCGTCAGGTAACCGGCGATTTCCGGATCTTTTTCTTTTACAATACCATAACGGACATCCTGACTGACGGATTCATTACCGTCAAAGAGCTCGGTTTCCCGCTTTTTTATGCCCCGGTTGATTAAAATTGCACCTACAAAATAGGCCGTGAAAAAGCCAATAACCGAAAAAGTGATGCCCACCATTCCGCCATCAGTAAACCCGAACTTTTCCCAGCTGTGACCCATGGTATAGGCGATTCCGGGGCCCATGCCAAAGGAAAGGGGAAGGATAAAGCCAATCCCGGCAAAGAGATCAGGCTTAATGGTATAAATGATCAAAAAGGCCAGCAGCAGGCCCACAACTGCCTGGGAAATGTAGCAGGTCAGTTCAATAAAACTTTTGCTCACCGGGCCTTTTCCCCATTTGGTTTTGGATTGGCGCAGCCCCAGTACAATGAAAGTCAACGCCAGGAGATGATAAACATATTTTCCCAGTCGATCTCCCTCCATCTCCAGAATACCCAACATCTGAGCGCCCAGAATCAGGCCGATAACACCGCCGATAATATTGTTGGGAATTAAATAGCGTTGAAAGACTCTGCCATAGCGGCGAAAGACCGTGCCGATGATCAGGAACAAACTCAGGAAAGTAAAGTCCAGTAAGACATCTTTTAAATTAACTGTCAAATCCCAGGGATTCATAGTTACTCCTTTCTTTGCCACTGCAATTTATTTAAATGGAATCAAAATGCTAAGAAATTAATTTTGTATAAAGATTTTTTTGGTAAATAGAGTTTTTTTTGGGATAATAGTCTCTATTATAACTTTAATAAAAATAAAATATTAGGATAATTATTTTGAGTAGTAACTAAAATTTTAGTTAATTTTTTAAAAAATATGTTGACAATTCTATCTGCAAGAAATAAATTCTATGCCGTAGTAACTCAAAAATGAACTACAGGTTAGGGAATCAACATTATCTTTGCTTTATTAATATGAAGAGTAAAAACACAAATCAAAAAACTTCAAGGGACAATGATTATCAGCCGGATAATTCATTGTCCCGGTTTTTTGTCCCGAATTATTCAGACCGTCATTTATTATCAAATTATTTCAAGTCTTATAACTGCCCTGTTTGCTTCACTCAACAGGGTTTTTTATATTAATAAATTTAAACAAATAGAATCTTCAAGAGGAGCTATATGAGGCAAACAGGCTTAATTGTTATTGTAACAATACTCATTTTTTCAAATTTCCTGCTGGCTGGTACCACCGGAAAACTGACCGGTTTGGTGACTGATGAAAATACCGGCGAACCACTGGTTGGATGCAATATTCTGGTAGAAGACACTTATCTGGGGGCGGCGACTGATCAGAATGGTCGTTATATTATATTAAATGTGCCGCCAGGGACACATACTGTCGTTGCCCAAATGATCGGGTACCAGAAAAAGCGCGTTGAACAGGTCTCTGTAAATGTCGACAGAACTACAACGATTAATTTTGAGTTAGGGACAGAGTCCCTGCAGGGAGAAGAAGTTACAGTAATTGCCGTCAGAGACGTTGTGAAAAAAGATGTTACCTCTACCACCGCGACAGTTGGAGCCGATAAGATCAGCACACTGCCGGTTACTGACCTGGGAGAAATTGTGGAAATGCAGGCCGGAATGGTGGACGGACACATGCGCGGCGGCCGCTCAGGCGAAGTCCAGTATGTGATAGACGGTATGTCGGTCAGTGATGTTTATGACGGGGGACAGTTGGTGACGGTAACAAAAGAGCAGATTCAGGAAATACAGGTAGTTTCCGGCGCTTTTAACGCCGAATACGGCCAGGCCATGTCCGGTATTGTCAACGTGACTACCAAGTCTAATTTTCCCAAATGGGGCGGTCAGTTGACGTTGTATTCCGGTGATTTTGTCTCTTCAAACTCAGATGTTTTTATGGGACTGGAAACCATTGATCCCATTGCCACACGCAATTTAAATTTTTCCGTACACGGACCAATTTTAAAGAATAAACTGAGTTTTAGTTTTAATACCCGGCAGGTGAAATGGGAGGGGTATCTCAATGGCCGTGACCGTTACAATCCCTGGAATATTGTCGGTACTGTACCCGACGGACAGGGTGGTTTTTATCTCTATTCACCGGGGGAAGACCCCATTATTGACAGTTTGATTGTCTACAATGAAATGGATGAGGGACAGAGTTTTGATTCTCTCTACACCCATTTTCGCGATATTCATGAAAACCCGCTGGGAGATGGTGAATATGTCCCGATGCAATGGAATACCAATGAATATTATCATGGCATGGTGGGCTGGAAAATTTCCAATCGCATGGATTTGTCTTTACAAGGTTCTTACCGGGATTATACCTGGCAGGATTATGATCGCGCCTATCGTCTGGTACCCGATGGTATCCTTAATAATAATGAAGAGAGCATCAATACTATGGCCAGATTTACTCATTCGTTATCCATGCGTACTTTTTATAATATCGGCTATTCTTTTGCCCAGAAAAAATATCATAATTATCATGAAGATGAACTCACCGTTTATCCGGAAGTTGGCGCGGAACGTCTCAATTCCTACAGTTTCATGACAGGCGGAACCAATAACAATCGTTTTAATCGTCGCACTAGTACGCATTTGCTGAAATTCGACCTGACCAGTCAGATCAATGATGTGCATAAAATAAAATTTGGCGGCCAGGCCAGGCTTCATGAACTGGAAATGGACTCCTATGAATTACGTCCACCTGTCGAAAAAACAAGTGTCAATCCACTATGGGAAGACCCGGTGATGTCGTCTACACGGATCATGGATATTTCCAGTATATATAATAGTAGTTATTTACACAATCCGGTGGAATTTTCCGCCTACATTCAGGATAAAATTGAGTTAACGGAACTGATCATCAATGCCGGTGTCAGATTTGATTATTTCGAACCTGACGGTAAGGTTGTTACTGATCCATCAGACCCCAGTATTTACAATCCTATTAAGGAAAAAAATATCAATACACCATTGGAAGAACGGTTTGAATACTGGTATGAAGATGCCGACACAAAAATACAGATTTCACCGCGTTTCGGCGCCAGTTTTCCCTTTACGGACAGAGGAATTATTCACGTCAGTTACGGACATTTTTTTCAGATACCTTCCTTTGAATTGCTTTACAGAAACCCGGAATTTGATCTGGACAGCGGCACCGGTAATGTCGGGGTGATCGGCAATGCCAATCTTGAACCAAAGAAAAATGTTAAAGGTGAGATTGGCCTGAAACAGGAAGTTTACCCCGGTTTTGTGCTGGATGTAACCGCCTATTTTCAGGATATTCGTGACCTGGCGGGAACCCGCAATTCACTGATTGACCTGGCCGGTGGCGCTTCCAGTTACAATAAAATTGACAACAGTGATTTTGCCTATGTCAAAGGCCTTGTTTTGACTTTGAATTACAGCAACCGGGCCGGATTTTACGGAACCGTTGATTATACATTTCAGATCGCTGAGGGCACAGCCTCGGATCCTGAAGATGCCAGGAACGCTGCTACCAGCGGCGCCTTGCCCGAAGTCTTTTTGGTGCCATTAAATTGGGACCAACGCCACACAATTAATCTGAATGCGGGCTATGACAGTCCCCGGTGGGGAATTAATGTCGTCGGGAATTACGGCAGCGGATTGCCCTATACACCGATCATGACCAGTGACATCAGTACCACTTTGACCAACAGCCAGGTAAAGCCTTATACTTTACGCTTTGATATGAGTACCTATTACAATACAGAATTTTTTGGCTATCAACAAAAGTGGTTTATCCGGGTGCGCAACCTGTTTGACCGCTTGAATGTCAGCCAGGTTTATCCCCGTTCCGGCCGGGCGGATTTTACACCGGAACAAGCCCGCGTGGAAGCCCTGGAATTACTGGAATTGGTTAATACAGTGGAAGAGTGGTTCAACAATGAAACCTATTACCGTGAGCCCAGACGTATTGAAGTTGGCGTAACAATATCATTTTAAATAAAAGGATTTTATCTTTATGAAAAAAGATAGCTTTAAAAGAGTAAAAATAATAATCGGATTATCACTGGTTATGCTCCTGTTGTTATCAGGGCTGCTGATCGCGGAAAGCGGTCGTGAATACCGGCGGTATGGCATCCATCGTGGTAATCTTGTAAAAACAGTATTTGGAAACTGGGGTGTGGTTGCCCAGCCGGCGGATAAAGGCCCACGGGCAGCCTGGATCAATGATAATAATGGTTATATCGGTGATGTGAGCCCCATGATCGGTGTAGAGGTAAATTCAACTGACGAAGATGGCAACCCGGTCACTTTTCACTCGGTAATTGTCAGCCCGGTAGACCGTCCCACTTTAGGGGGCGATGAGCAGGGGCCTGACGGTAAGCAGTGGGGGTTTGAACCGGTAAAAGGCTATTACAACTCTGATATTCCGGAAAGCCAGCAGAGAATTGCCATGAGTGATAACAGGATTTCCTGGCCCTCCAGCTGGCCTGATAAAGACCCCACCTGGAATGGCCAATGGAACGGCTATTTTGGCCAGCAGTCCAATGCTTCAGTGGAAAGCTTTTATGTCATGGATGACAATAATGATGAGGAATTTAATTTTTCGAACTATAATGACTTTGGCGTCGAATTTAAACCTGATGCCAATGATCCTACTCGTAACGGCCTCGGTCTGGAAGTCCGGGTCCGCGGTCTGCAATGGGCACAGTTTTTGGCTCAGGATGTAATTTTCTGGCTGTATGAGGTGGAGAACAAAGGCACTACAAATTATGATAAGGTAACTTTTGGAAGCCTGGTGGGAACCTATGTTGGTGTTACTTCCACGGAAGATTTTGGCGAATATAATGATGACTGGTCATTTTTTGATGTGGAACGGGATCTGACCTATTCCGGCGATTTTGACAACAGCGCCGCCGCCAATCCCAATTGGGTCGGGACAGATGTGGGAATGGTTGGCTATGCCTTCCTGGAATCTCCGGGTAATCCCTTTGACGGCATTGACAATGACAGGGATGCAGATGGAAAGAGCGGGGCGCCTGTTTTCGGGCCTGAAGATTTTGAGAACAGAACTTTATCCAACGGCGACCAGGTTGTTGTAATTGATGATGATTATAATCGCTCACTGGTCACAATTACTGATTCCAAACAAACGGTAACAACCCGTGGCGGTTTTACGATGGAACTGGCAGCCGGTGATGTGATTGAGCCCGAAGGCAATGAAATTCCCGGTCCCAATGATCCCACCCTGATGGTTATGAACCCCAATGCCAATGATGGTGTTGATAATGACTTTGACGGATTGATCGATGAAAACTATTACCTCCACTATCGTCAGATCAGAAAAGATCAGGATGGTAATATTCTGTTTGATATTATTAATCCAACTCAATATAAAGACTACATCAGTGGCGCCGGTGTGGATGATCCGATGATCGATGAAAGACGCGATGATGGTATTGATAATGATGGTGACTGGGACCCGCGTTTTCATGATGTAGGAACTGATGGTGTCCCTAATACCGCTGACCCGGACGGAACTGAAGGCAATGGTGTGCCGGACCCGGGAGAACCGAAATTTGACCAAACTGATCCCGATGAATCAGACCAGATTGGTTTGACAGCTTTTAATTATTTTGCTCCTGCCGGTGATTTTCCCATGCGTAATGACGAAGAACTTTGGGAAATGATGGCACCCGGATATTTCGATGTACCCTCATCTATTCAGGATGGCCGTCCGATTAGCGGTGAAGATGGCGACTTCATATACAGCTCCGGGTATTTTCCACTGCGCGCCGGCCAAACCGAGCGTTTCTCCATCGGACTGCTCTACGGAATAGATCAAAGTGATTTGCTTCGAAATTTAAAAACTGTCAAAGATATATATGATAATGAATACAATTTTCCAACGGCCCCATTAAAACCCATTGTCAAAGCCACAGCAGGTGATGGTTTTGTGGAATTATACTGGAACCGGCTGGCGGAAGAATCCATTGATCCGGTATTGAATATCAAGGATTTTGAAGGTTACAAAATTTATAAAGCCACTGATCCGGATTTCAATGATGCCCGCATAGTCACTGATTCAAGGGGCACTATACAGGGATTCAAGGCCCTTGCGCAATTTGATCTGGATAATGGTATCAACGGTCAGTTTTACCCTTCTGAAGAATTGCTGGCGGAAACAGACGGTTTTGGATTTCACCTGGGTGATGATACCGGATTGCAGCATACTTATAGAGATGAAGATGTTATCAATGGCCGCACCTATTATTACGCGGTTGTCGCTTATGATAGGGGTGATTCGGAAAGAAATATTTTTCCGTCGGAAAACACCAAGAAAATCAGTGTCTCAACTACCGGGGAAATATCCACTGATATTAATACTATTGTTATTACACCGGCCCCGAAAGCACCGGGATACACCTCTTCGCAGGGAGAAATTAAACTGCACAGTGATAACAAAATCGGTTCCGGCGATGTCCATGTGGAGATCATTGATCCCTCAGCAATGAAAGACCATGTCTACAAAGTTGTTTTTACTGATGAAGCAACCGATGGCATTGATAATGATAATGACTGGACTCTGGCCGATGATGAAAACGGCAATGGCAAACCGGACATCGGGGAAGATAATTTCGAATTCAGAGACCCTCAGGAATTAAGACGACTGACCACTAGTTACTCGGTGCTGGACAGCAATTTTTATGAAGTCACCTTTAGGCATAATGATACTATTTATACACCGATCGGTTATAAAAATATCAAGGAAGGTTCCTATGAATTAATGGATATCAACGGCAATACCATTGATACCTCAAAATATGTAATTCGCACCAATACGGGTTTTATCAAAGCCAAAGAAGATGGAGTTTTCAATACCGATTCACTACGATTCGAATTTCAATACTATCCCATCTACAAATCACCCCATATCAAAGGATCACCCTTTGCCGATGAAACCAAAGACAGTGATATTTTCGACGGTTTGCAGCTGGTCTTTGATAATGTCTGGCAAATCGGGATCATCGATTCACTGACCGGATGGAATTTTGAAGGTGGTTATGACATTGATTTTGGTACAGCTTCTTTTGAATTGAACGGGACCCGGACACCGGTCAAGTATCCGGCGGACTATTCCATTGAATTTTATGATGAAGTAGTTGATACCATCAATAATAAAGAATTTCTGGTTGACTATTTTGGCGGCGATTTCCTGGCCGGTACTTATGATAAGCCGGTGAACTTTATTGTCCGCAACGAATCGGAAAATTATCAACCGGAACTCTATTTCTCTGATAATGACATGAATGGTATCATTTCCAAATCAGACCAGATATTCTTTTTTGACCGGGACAATAAAGGAAATTATTTCCTGACCTGGCAGATGATCTTCAAGAGATCTACAGTCTATCCGGACTCTGTTTTTGACCTGGGTGATGGTGATAAACTGGAACTGAAGACGCAGAAGGCTTTCCGTACCGGAGATATCTTTTACTTTCAGCCGGATGTACCGGAAATTGCCGAAGAAAAGGTCAGGGAAGAACTGGATAATATCCATGTCTATCCCAATCCTTATCTGGTGGCCAATATTCTTGAGCCGCCATTACCGCCGGGAAAAACCAGCGGACGCGGCGAGCGACGCATATTTTTCAGCAATGTGCCTTACGGTTCAAAGATCCACATTTTTACGGCCCGTGGTAGTAGGGTCAGGACCATTCACGCTAAAGAAACCATTGAATCCAGCCTGGTGACCTGGAACCTGAAAACCTTTGAAAATCTGGATGTGGCGCCGGGTGTTTATTTTTACGTAATTGAAACACCGAACAATGGTATGAAACGTGGTAAATTAGCAATTATTAAATAAAAGATAGAATTAAGTATCATGAAAAAACAAAACATTACATTGATTATTACCATAATTCTTTTGCTGGTCCTGGCAACAGGAACAGTGCAGGCTCAAACAAAAGTCGGTATCAATTCCGCTGCTTTTCTGGGAATTGGCGCCGGTCCCAGGGCATTGTCGCTGGGAAGCGCGAATGTGGCTACTGCAGGAGATGCTTCGTCCATCTACTGGAATCCCGGCGCGATTGCACAATTATCACAAAATGAGATCAGTTTTTCTAACATGGACTGGTTTATTGATACGAAAATCAATTATTTCAGTGCGGTTATGAAAATCGGCCCGGCCAATGCTTTTGGGTTCAGCTATTACAATCTGGATTATGGCGAAGAAAAAGTAACCACTGCCACCGAGCAGACCGGCACTGGCGAATTCTGGTCAGCCAGTGACATGGCTATGAGTTTGAGTTACGCACGCCTATTAACTGACCGTTTTTCATTAGGCGGAACAATCAAGTATATCCAGTCAAAAATCTGGCACGAATCAGCGCAGTCCGTAGCAGTGGATGTCGGACTTCTGTTTAAAACACAGGTGGACGGACTACGCATCGGTATGAGCATTTCCAATTACGGAGCGGATATGCAATTTGACGGATCTGATCTCTATCAGAAGATCGATTTGGACCCTGATGCACTGGGTAACAATGAAACCCTCACCGCCAGGATGAAAACCGAGGCCTGGGCCCTGCCGCTCTTTTTTCGAATTGGCCTGGCCTATACACAGAATCTCGGCAATATGAGCGAAATTACCTTAGCCACTGATGCTTTTGTTCCTTCGGATAATGAAGAACAATTGAATGTGGGTCTGGAATGGAAATTTTTTAACCAGTTTGCTTTGCGTGCAGGATACAAAGCCATTGGATATGAAAAAAGCCAGGAAGGCCTGACACTGGGTGGCGGGTTAAAATATCGAGTCAATAATCTGGGTATATCCCTGGATTACAGTTACCAGGAATTTGAGTATTTTAATAATGTTCAGACTTTTGGATTAGGAATTTTCTTTTAACACAAAGAAGGAGGAAAGAAATGAGTAAGAAATTGATACTTTTCTTAACCGTTGCTATGTTAGCAACAATCGCATTAGCAGATGTTAATGTGACTTTTAGAGCAAACACAAGTATGATCCAGGGTGTAACAGACACATTGGGTTATGTTGACATTCGCGGAACTGTGAATGTGGGCGATCCGGCATCCTATCAGGACGGTGACTGGAGTGCGGAAGTAGATTTTATGGAAAATGTCGGCGGAGACTACTGGGAAAAAACTTATACATTCCCTGACAGTTCAGTTGGCGGCGAAGTTCAGTTTAAGTTTGGTGCCGGAATTGTCGATTATATCACCGGTGACACAACCTCTTACTGGGAAAATGACGCGCCGGGCGCTACAGCTGTTGACAACAGAACTTTTACCATTCCGGCCCAAGACACTGTTTTAGACCTGGCATTTGTTGGCCGTCAGCAGGGATTCACCCCTTTTGAAGATGAAGAAAAACATGAAGTGCTTTTCCGGGTCAACATGGGTGCTTTGAACGGATTTGATCCCGAAGCCAGCAGTGTTTATATAGTTGGCGCTTTTCCGGGGCCTGATGGCGCTGACAATATGTGGGTACCGGACAAGTATGAATTAACCAGAGAAGGCGAAAGTATGTATTATAATTACCTGCTGCCTTTAGACGATACTTTTGACAGTACGATGTTTAGATTTACTCTCGGTTCATGGGACCAGTCTGAAAATGTTCGTGGTCATGGTATGTTCCCGGATAATGAAAACAGAGGAACAGTTGTTAATGGCGATACCACAGTGGCATGGAAATGGTGGAACGATGCACCCCCATCTGCTGTCACCGGCGACACACTTTCTGTAACTTTCAAAACAGACCTTACCAGAGCCATCAACAACAATGGTTTCAGTGTCGGTGACGGTGACTCACTCTGTGTCAGAGTAGGCTATTTCAATTCTGCGCAGTATGTGGAAGCCGGCATGCAAAAAGTCGGACTGGGTGGCTTTACCTATCAGGCTACCTTTGATTCACTGATCATTGGCGGTTTAGGTGAAGGCGTTTATTACCAGTATTACAAAATTCCTGGTGTAGCCAGCGGCGAAGTCCGTGAAACCTATTTTAACTTTGATTATGAAGGTGATAATGCTACCGAAGCAGAACGTCGCCTAATAACAATTGATGACAACGGACAGATGATCGTTGATAATATTGATAGTCAGACAGATTCCCGCAGAATGCCGGTATTCAGAAATACCAATACGGTTTCTCAGAATGTTGATGTAACGTATACCCTTGATTTAAGACCGGCTTATCATCATGTGATGAACGGTATTACCCTAACTGATATTCAGGGCAGTTTAAATATTTCTGAAGTTTCACAAATTGATGACGGTGGCGTCTTTATTAATGGCCCGGCTTCCGGCGGATGGACAGGTTGGGGAACTGATCTTTCCAATGCTGAAGAAAATCAGATGTGGGACGATGGTACCCATGGTGATGTAACTGCCGGAGACACCATTTACACAGTCACATTCAGCTATGGACCCGACAGTTCCAATAACACAATCGGACAGGAATTCAAATTCGGTATTGCCGGCGGTGATAATGAAAGCGGATACGGCCTGAACCATATCGAAAATATTGATGATTCTCAGACTTCTGCTACAATCCACTCACAGTGGGGAAGTATCAATCCGATTTTCTACTCACTCTGGGATTTCGATACGGCATCCCCCAAAACAGCCATCGACAATGTGGTTGAAACTGCTGACAAGTATGAATTGAACCAGAATTATCCGAACCCATTTAACCCGACGACTAACATTAAATTCAGTGTCAAAGACGCGAAGAATGTTAAGTTGACGATCTATAACATGATGGGTCAGAAAGTTCAGGAAATGAATTATACCAATCTGAACGCCGGTGTTTACAATTACACCTGGGATGCGCGCGATATCCAGGGCAGCCGCGTCAGTTCCGGTATCTATTTCTACAAACTCCAGGTAGATGATAAATACACCAACATGAAAAAAATGGTTTTATTGAAATAAATTACTCTTTTACCGGGGCGAAGGATTACCCTTTGCCCCGGATTTTAAAAATAATAGGGGAACCTGATGGGCGCAATTGATTTTATAATAGTTGGTATCTATCTCACGGCAATGGTGATCGTTGGTATGTGGTTCCAGCGAAAAGCCTCGGAAAATATTGATTCCTATTTTTTGGGAAACAGACAATTACCCTGGTGGGCCTTAGGGGCCTCGGGAATGTCTTCCAACTTTGACATTAGTGGTACAATGATAATAGTGGCGCTGGTTTATGCCATCGGTGCGCGCGGATTTTATATTGAAATTCGCGGTGGTGTCACTCTTATCATGGCATTTCTAATGATCTTTATTGGTAAATGGAGTCGCAGGGCCAATGTGATGACCCTGGCGGAATGGATGGAGTTCCGGTTTGGTAATGATAGAGAAGGGCAGGTGGCCCGGTTCATTACCGCTCTGACCTCAATTATCATGACGATTGCAATGGTAACCTATTTTGCTATTGGCGGTGGAAAGTTCCTGGGCCAATTTTTGGGAATTCCGGATTTTCTGGGGTTGCCTTCTCATTTTTGGGCCGCCTCAATACTAATAGTGCTGGCAACAATTTATACAGTTGCGTCAGGGCTTTACGGTGTAATCTGGACTGATGTTTTTCAGGGCTTTCTGATTTTTATGGCCATTGCCTATATCGCGGTGAAAGCCTTTGCCATTGACCTGCCGGAAGAATTTTTTGTCTCCATGCCCCTGAAAGAATCAGCCGGTGGCGGGTATAAAGCCTATTTAACATCTTTTACGGAATGGACGTCCATTATTCCCCGCTGGAAACTGGATATTGAACCCAACAGTACTTATTCCATGTACAACCTCTTTGGCGTCGCGGTTCTGTTTTATCTGTTCAAAGTCATTCTCGAAGGTACCGGCGGAACCGGGAACTATATGATCCAGCGTTATTTTGCCGCCAAAGATGATAAGGAAGCCGGATTACTTTCTCTTTTCTGGAACTTTCTGCTCTCTTTTCGCTGGCCCTTTATCGCGGCCATGGCGGTCTGGGGCGTTTCCATGGCGGGAAAAATCACTGATCCGGAGATGGTCCTGCCGGCGGTTGTGGAAACACTCCCGGTGGGTATCAAAGGATTTTTAGTGGCCGGTTTGATGGCGGCTGCAATGTCGACTTTTGACTCCACCGTAAATGCCGGCGCTGCTTACTGGGTGAAAGATATTTACCTCACGATGATCAATCCTAAAGCCACTCACAAACAACAAATGCGGCACAGTTATATGGCCTCTGTTTTTCTGGTACTATCCGGGTTATTTCTGACATTGCTGATCAAAAATATCAACGAAATCTGGGGCTGGATCACTATGAGTATCGGGGCCGGATTATTAATTCCCCAACTGGTGCGCTGGTACTGGTGGCGATTGAATGGATATGGATATGCCATTGGTATGGCGGCCGGTACTGTCTCAGCGATAATTTGGAAAATATTTGCTCCCGAAGCATTACCGGAATGGTATGCTTTTCTCTTTTCTACAGGGCTTTCTCTGTTAGGGACTGTGATTGGAACATTACTGACGAAACCGACTGATAAAGAAGTACTTAAAAACTTTTATAAACAAACCCGCCCCTTTGGAATCTGGTCAGAAATTCGCAGCGAATTTCCTGATAAATTCATCGCCGGCGCACGAAGAGAAAACCGCCGGGATATTTTTTCTATCTTCTTTGCGGTGCCCTGGCAGATCTGCTTATTCCTGATGTGGATGATGCTGATCATGAAGCGCTGGGATAATTTTATAATTACGCTGATATTAACTGTGGTATTATCCGTAATACTCTACTTCAGTTGGTTCCGGCATTTATCTGAAAAACATGAAGAATAAAATAGGTGATCACATGGCATCAATATCTGATGATTTAATCGTTTTACTCAAAAAAATTGGGTTTACCAATTATGAATCCAAAGCTTATCTGGGACTTTTGCAAAAAAATCCGGCCACCGGATATGAAGTCAGCCAGGTCACAGATGTTCCGCGTTCCGTTATTTATTCGACTTTACGTAAACTTGAAAGTAATGGCGTTGTTATATCTGTCCACGGAAAGCCGGTTCGCTACATTCCTCTTTCTCCGAAACAATTGCTTTCCCGCCTGGAATCGGATTTCTCAAAACGGTTAAATTCACTGTCAGAAGAATTGCTGGCTTTTGAAGACAAACCCGATTCCGAAGGTTTTTGGAATATTCGCGGCTACAAATCCTTAATGGAAATTTGCGACACCCACATCCGGGATGCTAAAAAACAGATCATTATCTCGGGATGGAGCCGGGAGATCGACACTTTTCATGATTCCCTGCTGGAAGCCCAGGAACGCGGTGTTGAAGTGGTGGTTTTCTCCTTTAATGAAATTTCACAGGAATATGGCGATGATGTTTACGCTTACAATATTCCGGAGGAGAGATTAAAAAAAATATGGGACCACAAATTGATTCTGGTGACAGATTCCCGCGAATTGATCATGGGGCCGGCCAATAAGAATGAAGACGAACAGGCGATCTGGACACAAAACGAAGCGGTTTTGAAAATCGCTATCAATTATGTGGTACTGGATATAACCCTGTTTGGACAGCGAATGGGTGTTGATACTTCGGGCACTGTTTTGAAAATCATGCCGGAACGTGTCGACGATCTGGATAAAATGATCGAACAATATAACGGAAAAGAAAACGTCAATGAAATTTAAATTATACGCTTTCATGCTACTGTTTTTTACTTCGGTAATTTTGACAGCACAGGATAAAAATATGCAAAATTTAAATGGCCGGTGGAAATTCACCTATGATGATAAAAATATTGGGATACAAAAGGAATATTACAGGATAGATCCCGATGATACTGACTGGAAAACCGTGGAAATTCCCACCTTTTGGGGGGATGCCGAATACGATGGGATTGGGTGGTACGCCCGCAATTTTGTGCCTGATGAAAAATTTCAAGGTAAAAAAGTTGCCATCTTTTTTGAATGCGTTGATGATGATGCAGATGTCTACCTGAATGGTGAAAAAATTATTGTCCATAAAGGTTACAATGTTCGCTTTAATAAAGATATTACCGGCAAACTGAAGTTTGGGCAAAAAAACAGCCTGGTGGTGAAAATCACCGATGGCGGTGGTGCCGGCGGCCTTTGTGGCGAAGTCTGTCTGCGGGAGTTCAAAGATTCTCAGGACCTTATGAAATCAAAGTATTTTTCCAGGGAATCAACACCTTTACCCGGTTGGGCGGAAAATACTTTGATTTATGAACTCTATGTCAGGGCACATTCGCAAAAAGGTGATTTTATTTCTGTTATTGATGATTTACCACGCCTGAAAGAGCTTGGTGTCGGTTGCATCTGGTTTATGCCGGTATTTCCCATTGGCGAAGTGAAACGCAAAGGCTCAGCGGGAAGCCCTTATGCGATCAAAGATTTTATGGAAGTGAATCCGGAATATGGTACCAAAGCGGACTTTCAGCAATTGATCGATGCCGCTCATGACTATGATATTCGCGTTATTATTGACATCGCCTGTAATCACAGCGCCTGGGATAACTGGCTGCTGAAAGAACATCCGGAATATTATAACCGGAATGATAATGGTGAAATCATTCATCCCGCCGGTACAGACTGGACCGATGTGGCGGATTTCAATTATGAGAATGATGACTTACGTGAATATATGTGGAATGTTCTGGAATACTGGGTTCGTGACCTTAATATTGACGGCTATCGCTGTGATGTCGCGGAACTGGTGCCCGATGATTTCTGGGCGGAAGCTTATAAACGGTTATCAGCTATCAAACCCGATATTTTGATGCTGGCAGAAGGCGCTCATCCAAGATTACACATCAATGGCTTTAATCTCACTTATGCCTGGAACTTTCGCATGACCATTGCGAAGATCCTGGAAGGCAAACAGAAACCGGCATACCTGGCAGAAGTGATGGAAAAAGATTATTTTCGCTATCCAAAAAATACCCGGCACATGATCTTTACGGAAAACCATGATAAGCAGCGGACGGTTGAGTTTTTTGGTGATGACAAGGCTTTGCTGGCGGCGGTGTTAAATCTCTCGCTGCCGGGAATACCGATGATCTATGACGGGCAGGAAGTGGGGGCTGAGCATACGCCGTCGCTCTTTGAAAAAGAACCGATAAATTGGGATTTTGATAATCACTATTATAAGTTTTATAACCAATATTTTCAAATACGAAAAAACAACCCGGCTTTCGCAAAAGGAAAGTTTCAAATTACAAACACAAACCAGCCTGATAAGGTGCTCGCTTATTCAAGAATATCCGAAAATAACAGGATTCTGATTATTGGAAATATTTCCGGTGAAAAAGTGGTTGTCAGCACCGAATTAGAAATAAATAATTTTGAGCACTTAATGGGCGGGATTCCGGTTTTGGACAATGGCTCTTTAAGATTGGAATTGCCGGCTTATGGTTTTTCTGTAATTGATGTGCAGTAAACTCTTTTGATTTTTTGCATAGTGGAGAAACAATGAAGACTACATTAAATGTATCAAAAGAATTGATAGAAGAAGGACTTAGAGTAACGCAAAGTAAAACAAAAACAGAATTAGTCAATCTGGCATTAAAAGAAATTATCAGAAAAAATAAGATTCAGAAGATTAAAAAATATCAAGGTAAAATTGATCTGAAAATTGATCTTGATAATTTAAGAAAAAGAGCATGAAAGTATTGATCGACAGTACAGTATGGATTGATTATTCAAGAAGCGGAAAAATTTTTCTGACATCAATTTAAATAATGAAACCACATATTAATCTGAATTTATTTTAAACCTTTAACTATTGAGATATTATGAAGAAAACACTTTTTTTATTAGTCTTGTTATTCGTTGTTAATGTTTCTGCCCGGGTTGTCTATACGGAGCCGGAGTTCGCCACGAAAAATGATTCCATTATCGTCTATTTTGACGCAACCAAAGGAAATCAAGGATTAATGGATCATTCCGGTGATGTTTATGCACATACCGGTCTTATAACTGATGAAAGCAATAATGGTACTGATTGGAAATATGTAATAGCAGATTGGTCAACAAATCTTGATAAAGCAAAATTAGAGCAAGTTAATGATAACCTATATAAACTGGTAATTGGTAATATCTTTGACTTTTATTCTTCTCATGAAACCGGCGCGTCACCTTCCGGTGATGAAATTATAGAAAAACTTGCGTTTGTTTTTAGAAATAGTGACGGCTCAAAAGTGGGTAAAGCGGTTGGGGAGAATGATATTTATTATGACTTGTTTGAA
>CAZCHS010000025.1:22820-31775 GCA_964498725.1 uncultured bacterium
TACAAAGAGTTTATCTACCTGATTGGCAGTTTCAATGACTGGATGGTGGACAATGATTTCCTGATGAAGCGCTACTATGTTTCGGAAGACTCGGTGATGTACTGGCATAAGATCGAAAATATTACCCCCGATCAGGTCTATCAATATCAATTTCTGATAGATGGCGATTTGCGCATTGCCGATCCTTATGGGAGATTAATCCTGGATTCCCGGAATGATCCCTACATTGAAGCTGAAACCTATCCGGGTTTACCCCAATACCCAAAGAATAAGACCGAACAACTGGTTTCCGCTTTTGAAAAGAAAACCAGTGAATTTCAGTGGACAGACCAGGATTATGTGAAGCCGGATAAGGAAAAACTGGTCTTTTATGAAATGCTGATCAGAGATTTTACCACCGGCCATTCCTATAACAGCACCCTGGAAAAACTGGATTACCTGGACAGTTTGGGTGTCAATGTCATTGAACTGATGCCTATTAATGAATTCGAGGGTAATCTGAGTTGGGGCTATAATCCCTCCATGTATTTTGCTGTAGATAAATATTATGGCACGGCTGAAGACCTGAAGAATTTTGTTAATGAATGCCATAACCGGGGAATGGCGGTTGTTACTGATGTCGTTTACAATCATGCTTTTGGTAGCAATACCATGGCGCGTATGTATCTCAATGAATCCACCTGGCAGCCCAGTGAGGAAAATCCCTGGTTCAATCCCACCGCACCGCATACAGATTACAACTGGGGATATGATTTTGATCATAGCAGTAAACACACCCAATATTTTTTAGACCGTGTCAATCATTATTGGATCGATGAATTTCACATCGACGGCTACCGGTTTGATTTTACCCGCGGCTTTACCAATAAAAGCGGCGGCAGCGGTGGCTATGATGCCAACCGCATCAAGATATTGAAGCGAATGGCTGACAAAATTTGGGAGAAAGACTCAAGCGCCCTGGTTGTACTGGAGCACTTGGTGGATGAAAATTCCGGAGAAATGAAGGAATTAGCAGAATATGGTATGCTGCTATGGGGCAACATGAACCATAGTTACAACGAAGCAGCCATGGGCTATGATTCCGACCTGTCCTGGGGCTTTTATGAGACCCGGGGATGGAATGAACCCAATCTGGTGACCTATATGGAGAGCCATGATGAAGAACGTTTGATGTATAAAAACCTAAATTATGGTAATAGTGCCGGGGATTATGATATTCAGCATCTTTATACAGCGCTGCAACGGCAGAAACTGGTAAATGCCTTCTTCCTGACCTTACCCGGTCCAAAAATGATCTGGCAGTTTGGCGAGTTGGGCTATGATTACAGTATCGATTATAACGGCCGCACCGGTATCAAACCAATACGCTGGGATTATTACCAGAATGCCAACCGCCGGAATCTCTATGAGACGATCAAGGCATTGCTGCAATTGAGAAATGAAAATGACATTTTTACCAGTAAACAAACTACGGTGAATCTTGATCTTGACGGATTTGTCAAAAAAATCAAATTGACCGGCAATGGCAATGCTCTGGTTGTTGGTAATTTTGACGTGGAGCCGCGCACCACTACTCTGAATTTTGTGCATGGTGGCAACTGGTACGATTTCTTTTCCGGTGATACCATGGAAGTAAACGGCAGTATTGAAAAAAACTTACAACCGGGGGAATTTCACATCTATTCCGATGGGAAGTTTTTTACACCGCAATCCGACCTGCTGGTGGGCACTGACAAGCAAGAAATAGTCGCAGATAGCTTTGAATTACTACCGGCTTATCCAAATCCCTTTAATCCGGAAACAAATATTGTTTTTACAATACCGGAAACAGGTGATGTACAGATTAGAATCTATAATATTCTGGGAGAAATTGTATTCGATAATACCTACCGGCAGTTGAATTCCGGATACCATACAATGACATGGAATACAACAACCCTCGACAACATTTCCAGCGGAATATATATCATTCAGGCGAAATTTGAAAATAAGATACAAAATAGCCGTATATTACTAATTAAATAGTTTAAAATTAATATATTATCCGTTATTATAAAGAGGCAAAATTATTGATTTTGTCTCTTTATAATTTTAAATGGTTACTTTTTAATAAAAAAAATAATACAAAATTTTCCAATTAGTTTGAATTGAATAAAAAGGATTCTTAAATTGGCTTAGTGTATTTTTGTTTAATAAAAAATTATTAAAAGGAGTGTGGTATGAAAAGATTATTTGTTGTTATTCTTGTAGTCCTTGTTTCTTCTTTATGTGCACAGGATTTGGGGTTATATCGTGTTGCACCGACAGTGGGAATAATATTTCCGGAAGGTGACTGGAATACGGGATTACAAGTTGGCGTTAAAGCCGATGTAGGGACAGTTATGGACGGTAAAATTGGATTGTTTCCGGTATTGAGTTATTGGTCGACAAAGTATGAGTATAGTGGTATGTATGCTGATGATGATTTTGATCTAAAATTATCCAACATAAAAATCGGGGTAGATGCCCATTATGATCTCGGTGAATATGTTGAAAATCTATACGGTGGTGTCGGTCTTGCCATTAATATGGTGAAATCCGAATATCCCAGCGTTAAATATGATGATAACTGGAACTACAGAGTCGTCACTGAATCCGATACAGACAGTGAATTCGGTATCTCATTTTTAGCCGGCTATAAACTGGAAGCTGCCGGAAAGCCTTTGTTTGTTGAAGGCCGGTATGATGTTATCAGTAACCTGAATACACTGGGTATTAAAGTCGGCATGTTTTTCGACATGAAAAAATAGCAATTATTTATTTTAAAATAAGGGGGTAGGGGTTTTTAACTCTACTCCTTTTTTTTGAAGGGTAGGTGGGACAATATGATAAAAAGAATACTTAGTGTAGCAGTGATTATAATGATCACCATTTCCTGCATTTTTGCACAGAATTATACACGGTTTAAGAGTAAATCAGGGATAATTGAATATACTATGACCGGGACCATTGAAGGGAAGACTACTTTATACTGGGATGACTATGGATACAAAAGTTTAAATATTCACGATACCAAAACAACGATTATGGGAATGTCCAGTAAGAGTAATTACAAAGAACTGACACTTGGAAGGGAAATCTATAGCTGGGAAGAAGAAAATGATTACATTTCCAAATCAGAAAACCCTTTTGCTGAGAAGTGGGAAAATGAAAATTACAATAAAAAAGATTTTGATGAATTCAATCAAAAAAGTTTGGAATCCCTGGGATATAAAAAAATCGGTGAAGAAAAAATACAGGGAAAAAATTGCGAAGTATGGGAAGGTATCGGAAAAATCTGGGTGTGGAAAGATCAGGGCGTCAGTATGAAAACTGAGCTCAATGCCCTGGGAACAAGCACACTGATCGAAGTCGCAGATATGAAATTGAATAAAAAAGTGAATAAAGATTTATTCAAATATCCTGGTGATAAAAAAATAGTTGAAGAAGATTCCGGGGAATTGGATGATGAGGATATTGATCCGCAAACAATGCAGGACTTATTAAAAGGATTTAATATGCAGAAGTCCCAGCAGGCAAGCCGCGGAAGTAGCCCGGATACCGTTCAAAAGGCTGATGAAGATTTTGAGAAAGAAGTTGCTGACGGAGTGAAAGAAGCTGCCAAAGAAGGCGCAAAAGAAGGTGTCAAAGAAGCAGCAAAAGAAGAAGCTAAAGATGCTTCCAAAAATGCGGTTAAGAGTTTAATCAAAGGATTGTTTGATTAAACTAATGCCCCAAAATAAAATTAAAAAAAAGCAGGTCTGATCGCCTGCTTTTTTTTAATATTTTTTTTAATCGTCTAATAGAGCACCCGGACTTTAATTGTACCGTCAATGGCGCATAACTGTTCAATTACGACTTCATCATAATTCTGTTTCACATCAGTAATCACATAGCCCAGTTCTTCATTGGTTTTTAGAAGTTGTGAATCAATATTTATATTGCGCTCTGCAAAAACATTGGTCAGTTTCCCCATAATACCGGGGATATTCTTATGAATGTGTAAAATGCGGTGCCCGTCCCTGATCCGTTGCAATTGCAAATTAGGAAAATTCACACTGGACATGGTGCTGCCGGAACGAATAAAATCATAGAGTTTTGACGGAACAAATTCCGCGATTTTTTTCTGGGCTTCTTCGGTACTGCCGCCAATATGGGGTGTCAGTATTGTATTGGGTTGATTTTGCAGAATGGTGTGGTAAGCGGATTTTTTTTGTTTGGGTTCTTCGGGATAGACATCCACAGCGCAGCCGCCGATTTTCCCGGATTTCAGATTTTCCGCCAGGGCATCGATATTGACAACGAAACCACGGCTCAAATTAATAAAAATAGAACCCTCTTTCATTTTTTCAAATTCATCAAAATCGATCAGATTGCGGTTGGATTCCCGGCCGTCTACGTGGATCGTCACCACATCGGAAATTTCCAGTATTTCCTCCATGGAATGGCATTCTTCGGCATTACCAAGGGGGAGTTTATCTTCTATATCATAAAAATAAACTTTCATGCCTAAAGCTTCCGCCAGCACAGACAATTGTGAGCCGATATTGCCGTATCCGATAATACCCAGAGTTTTGCCACGAACTTCAAAACTGCGGTGGGCGGATTTGTACCATCTTCCTTCATGTAGTAAGCGGCTTTTATCAAAAATATTCCGCATCAGTGAGATCATATTGCCAATGGCTAACTCGACCACTGAACGCGTATTGCTAAAAGGCGCATTGAAGACCGCAATGCCAGCCCGGTTACAAGCATTCAGGTCAATCTGGTTTGTGCCGATGCAAAAGGCGCCAATGGCTTTGAGATTGTCCGCTGCTGACAGGGCCTTTTCCGTTATTTGTGTTTTAGACCGAATTCCGAGCAGGTCAACCCCTTTTATTTTGTCAGTCAGTTCCTTTTCATCAAGACTGTCTTTGCAGGTTTCGATGATAAATTTTTTTTGGCGAAAATAGTTTTCTGCTTTTTCATGTATATTTTCCATTAAAAGTACTTTCATATTTTCCTCTAACTTTATTCTGTCTGTTTGGTTTATAAAATTTTAATATTGTTGACTTTACAAATGTCTAGCATTTCCTGTGGCCAGATACTGGCCTGAACTTCGCCAATATGGGCTTTTCTCAGGAAAAACATACATAATCTCGACTGACCAATCCCACCGCCGATGGATTGGGGCAGTATACCGTCAATTAAGCGCTTGTGAAAATATTGGTCAGTTTTGTACAGTTCATCTTTTAATTTTAACTGCTTGAGTAGAGCCGCTTTATTGACACGGATACCCATGGAGGAGAGTTCAAATGCCTGGTTCAGCACCGGATTCCAGACCAGAATATCGCCATTCAATCCCCGTTTGCCCGGACTGGTTTCTGTGATCCAATCATCATAATCGGTGGCCCGTCCGTCATGTGGTAGGCCATTTCGCAAGTCGGCACCGATACCAATGACAAAAACCGCGCCTTTCTCTTCACATATTTTATCTTCACGCTCTTTCGGATTCAGGCCCGGATACATCGCTTCCAGGTCTTCACTGTGTATGAAATAAATATCATGAGGAAGAAAAGGAGCCGGTAATTTTGGATATTTTTTACACACTTCCTGTTCTGTGGCGACCATGACGGAATAGATCTTTTTGACAATGTATTTCAGGACATCAAGGGTCCGTTCATTTTCCGCGATGATCCGTTCCCAGTCCCACTGATCGACGTAAATGGAGTGCAAATTATCAAGAAGGGGTTCATCGGGACGCAGGGCGTTCATGTCGGTGTATAGTCCTTCGCCGGATATGAATCCATATTCTTTCAGGGCATTGCGCTTCCATTTCGCCAGGGAATGGACAATTTCCGCCCGATTATTATTTGTATTTGAATCTGAAGTATTAATGGAACTGATATCAAAACTAACCGGTTTTTCCCAGCCGGACAGGTAATCATTAAGGCCTGTATTTCGCAGTACAGCGATGGGGGCCGAGACCCGTTTCAGGTTCATTTCTATTGCGAAAGCATTTTGAAAATAATCTTTAATATACTTTATCGCCATTTCCGTTTCGCGGACAGTGAATTCAGACCTGTATTTGTCTTCAGGAATGATAACTTTTCCGTTTTTAAAGCTTTTTTCAACGCGTGTCATGGTTTTCCTTTCTCGCATTAAGCCAGTTTTAATCGGTTAACAATTTTATCTATACTCATAATAATCTCTTCATAATTATTCAGGATATTTTTTCTGGATTCAACTATATAATTCAGCAGGTTTTTATCAGAAATTATTTTTAACTCCTGCTCATCCAATATTTTTACGTCCATGCCGGGGACGATTAAAATATCCAGGATTAAATCCCGCCAGGAAAATTCATTACTATCCAACCGGGTATGATCGGAAATATTAAAATAGGTGGCGGTCAATTCATCGCCTTGATACCATTGATAAATATTATATGGACGGTTCTGCCAGAAAAATCCCAGTGATAATGTTCCTTCAGGAAGATAGAGGTGATCAACCTTATAATCCCTGTTAAGCCGGTATTGAAGGATACCGAAATTTTTGTCCAAATGAATAAGTGAGCAAAGATATTTTTTTACCTGGCCGGAATATAATTTTTTAATTTCCAGACATTGGTTCTTAATAGCAAAGAGCATAATGGCTTCCCATTAAATGTTCATATTTATATATCTCTGTCCCTGCCCTGATTGACCAATAATATAGCAGAAAATAAATTTAATCACCACCCTTTTTTGGAATGAAATGGAACATATACAAGTAGCATATGTATTATTTGTGTAAAAAGGTTTAATAACTATTTCAGGGAAAGATTTTTTTTTATATATTTCCTTGATTTTTAATAATATTGGAGTTAACGATTGTTTATATATTTTAGTCACGAACTGCTTTTTACTTTCTTTTTTTTCATTGCTTCCTATGCAGTGGGTATTCACCCGGCGATGGACAAGATTATTCGCAGTACCCATCAGTCAAAAAAGAAATTATCCGGTAACAGTATTAAAATTTTGAGTTGGAATATCGGTAAAAATAAGAAATCCAACTGGATCACTGAAATCTTCACTCTCTTTCACAACCATACACCGGATATTCTGATTTTACAGGAAGTCAAACTGGAAGAAAAGGTCAAGCGGGTGTTTAATGATAAAATTTTTGCCTGGCGATTCGCGCCAAATTTAGTGCACTTAAAACAGCAGATTTTTTCCGGTGTTTTAACAGCCTCTGAAGTGCTGCCTAATACCGAAGATTTCCGTCATTCTGAATCCCGGGAACCCATCACTTATACTCCCAAATCAACCCTGTTCACAACCTATCCCATTGACGGAACATCCAAGTCCCTGCTGGTTATTAATATCCATGGAATCAATTTTGTCTCTTTGAAACATTTTCGTTCCCAGATTCACGAGATTATCGAGCATGGACAATATCATAACGGGCCAATTATCTTTTCCGGTGATTTTAATACATGGAATAAGAACCGGATCAAATTTTTAGAAAAGATTTTATATCGTAAATTGAATTTAAGGGCTGTAAGTTTTGAAAGAAAACATCAGAAAAAGATCAAAAAATTCATGTTTTCACCGCCATTAGATCACATCTTTTACAGTTATAAACAATTAAAACTGGTAAAAAATAGTTCACAGGTTCTGCGGAGCTACAGATCTTCGGACCACAAACCGATTTTAGCTGAATTTAAATACATTAGCGAAACCAATCACAATTCAAAATCTATCGCTAAAAAGGAAGAAGTCCTTGCCATTGCCTAATTAACAGCAATTAAGGCCAGCATAATTATCCCCAATATCGTTTTGGTAATTTTACCACCCGCAACACCGGTAAAAGCACCCAGCCCGGTTCGCCTGGCTTTTTCTATATCCTGATGCTCAATATATGCTACTATAAAACTACCCAGGTAAGCACCAACCATGGCACCCAATAATGTGCCAATGAGAAGCAAAACGCCGCTACCGACTATCGCACCAATCACAGAACCAATCACCGCTCCGATCATACTTCGCCGGGAGCCGCCGTATTTTTGCGTGCTTCTGACAGTAAAGATGAATTCGATCAATTCCGCAATACCGGCTAAGATGGTTAATTGGGCAAATAATTGCCAGTTAATTATGTCAGCAAAGGCCCACATATAAAGCAAATGAAGGCCGGCAATGATGATATTACCCGGTATATTAAAGGGAATCAGAAAGATTGCCGTAATTAATAATAGCCAATAGACAATGTTGATAAAAAGTGTCATAATTTTCCTTTTGGTTTAAATATAAAAAAACCTGCTATAAAAAGCAGGTTTTGGAGTAATAAGAATAGGGTCTTCAACTATGTTAAATTTAGAATTTTTGTGTAGCCGGCATAATCTTCTGTTTTAATATCGTCCAGATTTTCCAGTTTTTCCGTGATCTGCCGGATTTTCTGGGCTTCTTTGATAATGTTTTGCAGGGCCTGACACAGGGTTTCTTCCATACCGTTTTTATAAGCGATTTCAGAAATTTCCGCCTGGCCGATAATAGCGGTTAAAGGATTATTGATCTCATGATTCACAGTCGCGGCAAATTGATGAATAATTTCCAGATCAGTGGCTTTGTTTCCTGAATTATTCGTAACAATTTTGTTTTTTTGAATATTTACTTCATTGTTTCTCATTATCTTTTATCCTTCATCAAAATTTCAATATTTTATTTTTCTTTATCAGTAACAATAATCTTGCCAATATTTTATTGAATTTTATTTCAAACTAATTTTTTTAAAAGTTTATTAATTTTTATTAGTGATGGGTAGTTGATTTTCTATTCAAAAAAGAGGAGAAGATAAGTTTAAGAATGACAATATTCCTGATTTTTTTTATTAATCATTAAATGGATTGATTCTTTATTAACAGATAGTAATTGTAAATATTTTCCCGGTATTTACATCAATTTTGTACAATTTTGCCAC